>JAYRVK010001373.1:0-3467 GCA_041918555.1 Sandaracinaceae bacterium | reverse complement strand
GACGGCGAGCGGTCGTCGAGGATCAGGTGCTGGTGCGCGACGAGGCCGTGACCGCACGCGAGATCCACGACGCGGCCGCCGCGGAAGCGCCGGCGCACGCGCCGCGCGACCTCCCACGACTCGTAGAGCTCCTTGCGAGGCACGCACTCCGCCGTGCACAGCGCGCGCGCCACGCGATCGAACAGCGTCGCGCCCGCGAACCGGCCGAGATCGCGCGGGCGCAGGACCGATCGCCGCGACGGATCGAAGGACATGCCGCGTCATAGCGCGCCGGCGCGGGCGCGCGCTAGCTAGATACGCAAGTCAACTTGCGCGTGTCCGAGGGTGGACGGCGCGTGGGCACGGGGACACGCGCGCCCCCCGCGGAGCCGCCGGGGCCGCGCGGCGCGGCCCTTGCTGAGCGTGCGCTCATGGATGAAGAGCGCGATCCGTCGCCGCCCGGCGACGGGCCCTACCGTACTCCTCCGGCGCGCGCGGGCGAGCGTCGCTGGCGCTGGCTCCTCGCGACCCTCGCGATCCTCGCGGTCGCCGGCCTCGCGATCCTGATCGGCGCGCTCTGGCCCTCGGGCGACGAGCGCGCCCGGCCAGGGCTCGCGTCCGTGCCGCTCGATCTCTTCGACGACGTGCGCGAGTGGCCGCCGGCCGAGGACGAGCTCCCGCCGAGCACCCCGCTCGCCCCGCTGCTCGTGGCGGATCAGCCGCAGGCGCTCGCCGTGCTGTCGCCCGGCGAGGGCGCGGAGCGGCTGCGGCGCGGGGGCGCGGTCTACGTACGCTTCAACCGCCCGATGGTCGAGGGCCGCGAGGTGGGCCGCGACGCCGCGCGCTCGCCGCTCGTGTTCGATCCGCCGATCGCCGGGGTCGCGCGCTGGACGAGCCGCAGCCAGGTCTCGTTCCAGCCGGCGCCCGAGGCGTGGAGCGCCGATGTGCGCGAGGTGCGGATGGACTTCGCCGAGGGCCTCGCGTCGCTCTCGGGCGAGGCGCTCGTCGACGACTACGAGCGCGTGCTGGTGCTCGACGGCGCGCCGCGCGTCGACGGCTACCGCTCGAGCGGGCGCGTGAACGCGGGCGCCGCCCTCCCCCTCTTCTTCGACGCGCCCATCTCCACGGCGACGCTGGCCCAGGAGATCCTCGCGTACGAGGTCGGAGGGGGGCAACGTTCCTTGCCCATCACGCTCGTCGCGTCGCGCAGCCAGCCCGAGCAGGGCTACCGCGTCGACGTCCGGCTGCGGCGCGAGCTCGAGCCCGGCGTGAACGTGGCCCTGGCGATCGCGCCCCGCTACCTGTCGTGGGGCGGCGGGAGCAGCCCCGCGGTGATGACCTACGAGCTCGCGCCCCGACCGCACGTGGAGGGGATCGCGTGCCAGGACGGCGCGGCCTACGCGGGCCAGTGCGATCACACGAGCTCGCCGGGGCACGTCATCGACATCGGGCCCGAGCTGCGCCTGCTCTCGAGCGCGCGGCTCGCCGGCGCGTCGCTCGCGAGCTTCCGCATCGTGCCCGCCCTGCGCGACGCCTCGGTGCGCCTCGCGCCGCACGGCGCGCCCCAGGCGCGGCTGATCGAGCTCTCGGGCGAGTGGGAGCCCGATCAGGTCTACGAGGTGCGGCTGAGCGGGCTGCGCACCGAGGACGGCGAGCCGGTCCGCGCGCTGCCGCCCCTCGCCGTGCGATCGAGCGGGCACGCGCCCGAGATCCGCGTCGCGACGGGGCACCTCTCGTTCGAGCGCGACGCGACGCCGGAGCTCGCGTTCGCGGCGATCCACCCGCAGGCGAGCGACGTCCTCTACCGCGCGGTCGAGCCCGGCGAGGAGCTGCGCGCGCTCCTGTCGCCGACGCCGTTCGTCCGCGAGGGCGGCGTGACGACCGCGCTCGCGCCGCTCGCGCCGAGCGCGCGGCCGAACCGCTGGGGCCCCGGGCGCTTCCGCTGGCGCGGCGAGGCGGAGCGCGAGGCGCCCATGGCCGTGGTGGCGTTCCGCCCCGATCCGAGCCGGATGGTGAACGCGGTGCAGACCGCGTTCGTGCAGGCGACCGACCTCGGGGTCGGCGTGCGCGCCTCGCGCGACGAGCTGCTCGTGTGGGTCACGCGGCTCTCCGACGCGCAGCCCGTCGACGGCGCCGAGATCACCGTGGCCGACGCCGACGCGTCCGAGCGCGCGCGCGGGACGACCGACGCCGACGGCGTCGCGCGCATCGCGCTCGGATCGAGCCCGCTCGTCGTGAGCCACGCGATCCGCGTGACGCACGGCGACGATCGGGCGATGCTGCTCCTCGATCCGCGGCAGGCGGTGGGGCCCGCGGCGATGGGGCTCACGCCGGGCCCCGCCGGCGTCGAGGACGCGCCGATCGCGACGGTGTTCTCGGATCGCGGCGCGTACCGCCCGGGCGAGGGCGTGCACGCGAAGATCGTGCTGCGCAACGTCGAGGGCGCGCGCGTCACCGCGATCCGCACGGGGCGCTACGTGGCGCGGCTGTTCTCCCCGTCGAGCGCCGCGGCGCACCGCGAGATCGCGATCGAGCCGTCGCGCTTCGGCACCGCGGCGGTCGACTTCGAGCTGCCCATCTCCGCGGGCCTCGGCACGTGGGGGATCGAGATCGCGCGCGAGGGGCGCGAGGAGGTGCTCGGGCGCGCCGATCTCCGGGTCGCGCAGTTCCGGCAGCCGACGTTCCGCGTCGATCTCGGCGCGGTGCGCGGACCCGTGCACGCGGGCGACACCATCGGCACCGACGCGTCCGCGACGTACCTCTTCGGCGCGCCGGTGACGCAGGGCCACGTGAGCTGGGCGCTGCGCCGCGTGGGGCTCCGCAGCTACCCCGAGCGCTGGCGACAGTTCCGGTTCACCCCGGTCGGCGCCGACCTCTCCCCCGGCACGCTGGCGAGCGGCGAGGGCGCGCTCGACGCTCGAGGCCGCTTGCACATCGACGCCCAGATCCAGCTCGCGGGGAGCGCGCGGACGCGCTTCGAGCTCGAGGCCGAGGTCACCGATCGCGCCGGCCACGCGCACGCCTCGCGCGTCGAGCTGACCGCGTACCCCGCGGAGGTCGAGGTCGGGCTCGAGGGCGGGGACGACTGGGTCGCGCTCGGCGAAGCGCTCGAGATCCGCGCGATCGCCATCGATCACGACGGCGCGCCCGTCGAGGGCCACGCGATCGAGGCGAGCTTCGCGCGCGAGGGCTGGCACTCGTGGTGGGAGTGGTCGGAGTCCGCGCGCTCGGAGGGCGGCTACCAGCTCCGCCGCGACGCGCGCGAGCAGGCGGTGCACGCCTGCCGCCTGACCGCGGAGGGCGCGCCGGTGACGTGCGCGTTCACCCCGACGCGGCCCGGCACCTACCGCCTCGAGGTCGCGACGACCGACGCGGCCGGGCGCCGCAGCGTCGCGAGCCGGCGCGTGTACGTCGCGGGCCCCGACGAGCACCCGGATCGCGATCCGCCCGGCGCGCCGATCGAGGTGACGCCGACCCGGCGCGCGTGG
>JAYRVK010001372.1:0-4652 GCA_041918555.1 Sandaracinaceae bacterium | reverse complement strand
GGCCTCGGGACCGACGAACGTCACGTACGCGTCGAGGCGATAGGGCGGCTCTCCGGCCGCCGGCTCGGGCACGCCGGTCGCGGGCGTCGGCTCGGGCCGGATCGTGAGCTGCAGTCCGACGAGGTCGCCCGGCACCTGCAGACGCGAGCTGATCCGAAGCCGTAGCAGCGTCGGCGCGTCGCAGGCGGCAAGCACCACGACGGTGATCGCGATGAACCGCCACGGGACGGTGCCCCGCGCGGTCGAACGTCCAAGCACTCCCATCCCCCGTTCGCCGGCTTCATTATACTCGTCCGCATGAGGCGATCGGAAGGCAGTCGTCCGGTGGTGCTCACGATCGTGCTGCTTCCGCTCGCGCTCGGATGCGATGCGTTCGACGAGCGATGGACCGAGTTCCTGCTCACCGCCGATCCAGAGGTGATGTATCCGGTGGCGAGGAGCCTCTCGTACTGCGTGTGGGACGACGAGCGCGCCGTGGACCGCGCCTCGGATGGAACGTCGACGGCCGGGCTCCGCGTGCGGTCCGCGTGCGAAGAGGGCGGGACGGAGTACGAGCAGGGGACCGCCCCGCTCCCCGGGACGATCGTGGTCGAGCGCGGGAGCGGAGAGGCCTCGACCGCGCGAGTGTTCTTTCAACTCCGACTCGCCACCGGTCCCGGGCGCTGTGCCACCCCGGACGCGTGTCCTTGCTGGGACGGTTGCCCGCCGCGGCCGAGCGACACGCCCGGCGTCTGCTTGGCGACCGATCCGGCGAGCCCTCCCACGGCCGACATCGGCGGGCTCGACGAGCCGCCCCGCTACGCGATCCACTTCACGACGCTCGGCACGATCTCGCCCGTGCCCCTCGACGGAGACGCCGGTTCGTTGACCGCGGGTTGTCCCTGACCTCTACGCGAGGTCGAGCATCTCGAGCAGCGCCTGGTAGCTCGCGATGGCCCCGTCGATCTGCCCATACGCGACGAGCTGCGGGCGCACGTCGCGCCTGCGGCCGGCGTGCTGCGCGACGATCTTCGAGAGCCGCTCGTAGAGCGGCATCAGCTCGAGCTCCTTCTCGCGGAGCGCCGCCATGCGATCGACGAGGTGGCCCTCGAGGTCGGCCTGCTCGTGCGTCATCCGGCGGTGGTGCGCGGCGAGGCGACGCTCCGCCCACCGCAATACGGCTTGCGGGCCTCCCATCGTGGGGGGGCGGCTCTCGGTCCCCTTGCGGTCCGCCTCGGCGCTCGCCTCCGGGAGCACGACCGCCGGGCGGGTGTCGGCGAATCCGACGAGCTCGTAGGACGCCGAGACGGCGAAGCTCGCGTCGATCATCGCGACCCGGAGCTCCGCCTCTCGCTCGCGCGCGTGGGCGCCGAGCTCCTGGATGCGCGCGCGCAGCAGGGCGACCTCCTGGCCGTGCCGCTCGACCGCGCGCTCGAGCTCCGCGATCGGGCGCATGAGCTCGATCACCTCCGCCGACGGGTGGCTCCCCCACAGCACCGCGGCGAGCTCCTGGAGGCGCTTGCCGCGCAGCGCATGCAGACGCCGGATCTCGTCGCACAGCGTCGGTCCGTCCCAGACGATGTCCACGTTGCTTGATTGGTACACCGTGGGATCCGGGATCGAGTCGGGAGACGGAGGGGGCGGCGCCGCGCTCGTCCTCGCGTAGGTGGTCATCGTGCCGACGCGGCGCGCGGTGCCCCACGCCTTGCCGAGATCGCCGAGCAGCTCGGCGACCGAGCGATAACGCTCGGCGGGCTGCTTCCGGAGGCAGCGCAGGATCAGCCGCTCGAGCTCCGGTGGGATCTCCGCGTCGGGCTTGCGGGCCGAGGGCGGCATCGGCGGCTCCATCGCGTGCAGCCGCATGATCTCGGGCAGCGTCTCGGCGAGGAACGGCGGGCGCCCCGTGACGAGCTCGTACGCCATCGCGCCGAGCGCGTACACGTCCGCGCGAGCGTCGACGTGTCCTCCCTCCCACTGCTCGGGGGCCATGTACTCGGGCGTCCCGAAGAGCTCGCCGGCGCGGGTCAGCGAGGGCATCTCGGGGTCGTGCTGCATCGAGCGCGCGAGCCCGAAGTCGAGGATCTTCACGAAGTCCCGATCGCTCCCGCGCTGCATGAGCATCACGTTCGCGGGCTTGAGGTCGCGGTGGACGATCCCGAGCTCGTGGGCGCGCGCGAGGCCGGCCGCGAGCTGCGCGAGGATGTGCGTCGCCCGCGCGGCGGGGAGCGCGCCGATGCGCTCGATCTCGGCCTCGAGCGGCGCACCGGGGATGTACTCCGTGACGAGGTAGTAGAAGCCCTGCTCGGCGCACGCGAAGTCGAGGAGCTGGACCACGTTGTCGTGGTCGATGCGGCTCGTCGCGCGCGCCTCGCGGGCGAACCGCGCGACGATCCGACCGTCTCCCTCGAAGCCCGAGCGCAAGACCTTGAGCGCGACGTCGAGGTCGAGCGTCATGTGCTTGGCCAGGTAGACGATGGCCATCCCGCCCATCCCGAGGCGGTTGAGGATTCGGTAGCGCCCCGACACGACGGTGCCCAGCAATGGGTCGCGCCACGGCTTCACGCCGTGCTGGAGCGGCGTCCCGTCGTGCGGACAGAAGTTGCTTCCGTCCTCGATCTCCGCTCCGCAGGAGGGGCAGCGCAGCATCGGCGAGAAGCTATCACGGCTCCGGGGCGATCGAGGCGATCGCGCCCGTGAGGCCCGTCATCGCGCGCCGCAGGGTCGCTTGCTCCTCGTCGTCCCAGTCGAGGGCGAGCCCGTCCTGGGTGATGGCCTCGGCGATGGCCGCGTGCTCGCGCTCGATCGCCGCCAGCCGCCGCCGGGCCTCGCGCAGGTGGTCGCCGACCTCGCGCTCCATCTGCGCCTGCGCGCGCTCGCGCTCGCGCGCGAGCTCCGCGATCGCGCGCTCGGTCGTGACGCGCCGCGCGGAAGGGGTCTCTTCGAGGGTTGGATCCTCGTCGCTCGCGTCGAGCAGCTCGCCGTGCAGCGTCGCCCGCCGGATCGCGTGCAGGGTGTCTCGTTGCTCCGCGCGCTCGCGCAGCGCGGCCAGCTCCGCGGCGTCGTCGGCGACGCTCGCCTCGAGGCGAACGAGCTCGGCGACCTTGTCGCGGATCGCCGCCGGGGCGCCTCCGGGCCAGGCCCGCGCGACGAGGTCCGTCAGGGTGTGCGAGCGCAGCGACGCCACGCGGCCGGCTGCGGCGCACAGGTCGGGGCCGTCCTGAACGGCGTCGAGGCTCGCCGCGTCCCGCGCCAGCGTCGCGGCGTACGCGAGGTCCGGCGCGGAGGGCGGCGCCGCGGCGGTGCCCGCGTAGCTCACGCGCCCGACGGGACCCCGCAGCTCCTCGCGCCGCCAGATCGCGCCGAGCCGCTCGAGCACCTCGTCCATCGACGCGAAGCGGTCCGCCTTGTCCTTCGCGAGCGCCCTGAGCACGAGCTCGTCGACGCTCCGCGGGACGCCGGGCGCGCGGAGGGAGGGCGCCTGGACCGCGCCCTCGACGTGGAAGAGGAAGTACGCGAACGGCGTCTCGCCCTCGAACGGCGCGGCCCCGGTGAGCATCTCGTAGGCGAGGATCCCGAGCGCATACACGTCGGTCCGCTCGTCGAGGGGCTCGCCGCGCCACTGCTCGGGCGCCATGCAGACGGGGCTCCCGAGCACCTGATCGGTCCGCGTGAGGCGCGCGACCTCCGGATCGGCCGCGAGCGGTCGCGTGAGCCCGAAGTCGAGGAGCTTCGCGAAGCTCGCGTCGTGGCCGCGCCGCGTGAGCATCACGTTCTCGGCCTTGAGGTCGCGGTGGACGATGCCGCGGCCGTGGCACTCCCGGAGCGCGGCGCCGACCTGCGAGAGCACGTGGATGGCGCGCGACACCTCGAACGCGCCGCCCCTCTCGATCGCGACCCGCAGGCTGATCCCGGGCACGTGCTCCATCGCGAGGAAGAACCGACCGAGCTCGCGGTCGAGCGCGAAGTCGATGACGCTGACGACGTTGGGGTGGGCGAGCCGGCTGATCGCGCGCGCCTCGCGCCGGAACCGCTCGACGGATGGATAGTCGGTCGAGATCGTCTCGTGCAGGAGCTTGATCGCGACGTGTCGGCCGAGGCCTTCGTGCCGTGCGAGGTACACGGTCGCCATGCCGCCTCGACCGATGAAGGACTCGACGCGATAGCGGCCGTCGAGCAGCGCGCCGATCAGCGGGTCTCCCGGCTCGGCGCGCGCCTGCGGGTGCCCGCATCGCGGACAGAAGCGCGCCGCGTCCTCGATCGACGCGCGGCAGGAGGCGCACGTGGCCACGGCCCATCGTAGCCCGGACGTCGTGGATCAGGACGACGAAGCCGCTATCATCGCGGCCATGCGACACGGATGGCTCGGGGTGCTCCTGCTCGTGGGATGCGGTGGCGCCGCGGCGGAGCCCGCGGAGGCGACGGACGAGACCTCCGCCACGGAGGACACGGCCGGCGGCGAAGAGGCCGCGCTCGAGGGCGAGCTGCGCGCCGCGTGGGGCGAGTTCCGCGCGGGGCTCCAGCGGGTCGCCGACGGCGGGCCCGCCGAGGACTTCTTCACGCTCCTCGGGCAGCCCGCGCCCGAGGACCTCGACGCGCAGCGCGAGCAGATCCGCGGCGCCGCCCGCATGATGCTCGGGATCGGCTTCGATCCCGAGGGCGCGACCCTGGTGCGC
>JAYRVK010001371.1:0-10745 GCA_041918555.1 Sandaracinaceae bacterium | reverse complement strand
GCCGCCGCGCGCGCGCGCGGTCACCATCGGCGCGAGCGGGGACATCCTCTGCCACATCAAGGTCGTGCGCTCGGCGCACGAGCACGAGTCGGGCTTCGAGCACGTGTTCGGCCGCCTGCGCGCGGTGATCGGCGCGGACGAGGTCGCGGTCGCGAACCTCGAGACGCCGCTCTCCGAGCGCATCCCGCCCGAGACCGGCGAGCCGCCCGTGCTCGGCGCGCCGGGCACCGTCGCGGCGGCCCTCGGCGCGGCCGGGATCGACGCGGTCTCCGTCGCGAACAACCACTCCTACGACCAGACCGCGGCGGGCCTCGGCGACACGATCGAGGCCCTGCGCGCCGCGGGCGTCGGCTTCGCGGGCGCGGCCGAGACGCTGGCGGCCTCGCCCGGGCCCATCGTCGTCGAGCGCGACGGCGTCCGGGTCGCGTTCGTCGCGTTCACCGAGCGCGTGAACCGCGGGCACGCGGGCGCGCAGGGCGCGCGCACGTGGGTCGCGCGCTTCGACGAGGACCTCGCGCGGGACGTGTTGTTGCGTGCAAGACAAATTGCAGACGTCGTCGTGGTCTCGATCCACTGGAGCCACGACTACGTCGAGCGGCCGCTGATCCCGCAGCGGCGGCGCGCGCGCTTCCTCGTCGACGCGGGCGCCGACGTGATCGTCGGCCACGGGCCGCACGTGCTCCAGGAGGTCGAGCGGATGGAGTCGCCGCGGGGCGACGCGGTGGTCGCGTACTCGCTCGGCAACCTCGTGAGCAACCAGGCGCTGCGCTACCGGCCGGGCCGGCGCATCCCCCCGGACCTCCACCCGGCGGTGGTCCTGCCGACGCTCCGCGACGGCGCGTGGCTGCGCACGCACGTGGTGCTCGACGACGAGGGCCGCGTGCGGATCGAGCGGCTCGAGGCGGTGCCGCTCTGGACGGTGAACAACTACCTCGACGTGGCGGAGCGCCGCGAGGCGGTGCTCGACGTCCACGCTGGCCCGCTCTCGGAAGCGTCTCCCGAGCTCCAGGCGGAGCGGCGGCCGGTGATCCAGGCCGCGCTCGGGGACGCGGTCACGCTGGTGGAGTAGTCAGGCCCGCGGCGGCGCGACGACGTGCGAGAGCGCGACGCCGCGCCGGAGCGCGAAGTAGGACGGCGTGCCGACGCGCGCGATCTTCGCGTCCACGTAGGTCCAGCCCAGGAGCAGCGTGCTGTCGCCGGGGTTGACCGCGACGAGCGGATCGCGCACCGCGGCCGAGGGATCCGCGCGGCGGTTGCCCGCGATGCCGTAGTCGAGCATGAGGCCCCCGTCGTAGGGGCGCGGCATGCGGTATCCGTCGACGGGGACCACGCGGTAGTGCCCGTAGCTGATGGGCTCGCCGTTCTTGCGCCGCAGGACCCAGGGCTCCGCGAGGCTCGTCTGCTCGACCTCGCAGTTCCAGCCGCGGAGCGATCCATCGGGCTCGCGGTGGAAGACCTTGCAGAACTTCAGCCACGTGAGCCGCTCGATCACCGCGGGCAGGTTCAGGCTCACGCCGTCGTACTCCCGGTCGGCGAGCACGTCTTCGTCGATGGGGTGGCCGTTGCGCATCGCGTGGTCGAGCGCGTCGGCGTCCATCGCCTCGAGGTCATCGAGGGTGATCGGCATCGGGGATCTCTCCTTCGGAACCGGCGTAGAGTAGCGCCATGCGAAGCCGGTGGTGGTGGCTCGCGGCGCTCCTCGTGCTCGGAGGCTGCGAAGAAGAGGTCGAGGAGGTCGAGGACCCCGAGCCCGTCGCGCCGGTCGAGGTGACCGCGGAGGACACGCCGACCCCGACCGCGCCGGCCGGCGACGTGGCCGCGCTGCAGGCGCGCGTCGCCGCGCTGGAGGCGGAGCTCGCGAGCTGCCGCGCCGGTCCGCCCGCGGGGGGGACGCAGGTCGCGCCCGTGCCCGCCGACGTGCCGGGCGAGACGGCCCCCACGACGACGGGCGGCGAGACCGCGTCGAATGGCACGAGCGGCAGCACGAGCTCGAGCCGCCGGCGCGACGCGCCCTCCGCCCGCGGTGGTCTCCTCGATCAGATCCTCGGCGGCCCGACGGGAACCACCGGCCGCCGCGGCGCCGCGGACGAAGGAGAAGGGGAAGAAGAAGAAGAGGGCGACGACGAGGGCGGCTCCACGGGCCGTCCCCTCAACCCCGTCGACGTCCTGCTCGGGCCCTGATCCGCGGTCCCGGAAGTTGCGAAAGTTGGGACCGTCCCCTCAGGAGCCCGAGACGAGCTGGGCGACGCCCTCGGCGATCGCGTTCTGCTCCGCCGGGCTGAAGCCCTCGCGCTCGCGCACGATGCGGCCCTGGCGGTCCACCCAGATGGAGAACGGTGCGCCGCGGCGCGGGTTGAGCTGCGTGGTCACGCGCGTGTCGAGGTCGGTGACCACGTCGAAGGTGACGCCCAGCCGGCGCGCCGCGGGGCCCGCGCGCATCACCGAGGCCTGCGAGTCCATGCTGATCGCGACGACGCGCAGGCCCTGCGCGCGGTAGCGCTGGTAGAGCGACTCGTAGAACGGGAGCTCCTGCTGGCAGGGCTGGCACCACGTCGCCCAGAACAGGATCACCACCGGGCGCTCGCCGAGGTGGTCCGCCATCCGGAACGGGGTCGAGGTCGGGCCGCCCGTGGCCGCGGGGAGGTTGAAGGGGGGGGGCCGACCGCCGACGCGCGCCTCGGCCGAGGGCAGCGGCGCGCCCGCGGCGAGCGCGAGGGCACCGAAGAGGATCGAGGCGGCGAGGACCAGACGCGCGTGTCGCATGGGATCTACAGCCTTCCGACGAAGGTGAGGTGGAAACCTTCAAACGTGGGGACGTCGCGGCACACGCCGCCGGAGCAGAGCTGCCCGCCGGGGGTCTGCCCGGCGAACAGCGCGACGTAGGTGCCCGGGTCGAACGCCCAGCGCACCTCGAGCGACGGATAGAGCTCGCCGCCCAGGAAGTTGTACTCGCGCATCCCCCGCGCTTGCACCACCCCCGGCTGGTAGTCGGTCCAGCGCAGCGAGAGCGAGAGCGCGAGCGGGATCCCGAACGTGTAGGTCACCGACGCGCCGCCGATCTGGAACTCGGCCACGTCGCCGCGGATCTCGCGCTCGTGCCGGTGGTCGACGACGAAGTCGAACGAGTGGTCGCCGCTGCCCACGGTGACGTCGAGGCGGCCGTGGATCATCCAGCGGTCGAGCTCGCCGGCGCGGAACGCGCCGAGGTCGTGGAGCAGGACCTCGAAGCGCGCGCCCGCGTGGAGATCGAGGCTCCAGTTCAGCTCGCCGCCGTACTCCTGGCGCTTGGCGAGCGTCGCCCACGAGTGCGAGACGAGCACGCCGTCGAAGGGGTCGTGCTGTGGCTCCTCGTGGAAGGCGTAGAGCGAGGTGTTGAGCGAGAAGCTCCAGGGCCCCGGCAGGAACGCGTAGTCCATCCGGATCGCGCCGCCGCGCTGGTTGCCGATCCCGCGCAGGCGCTGCGGCCCGTCGTAATCGACGGGCGGCGAGGCGCTGTAGATCCGCCGCGGCGAGGCCTCGGTCGTCTCGGGCGCGACGAGGAAGTTCGTGTAGTCCTTCCACTCGACCAGCAGCGTGAGGTTCGTGAGCTGGAGCTGCGCCGAGCCGTACACCCCGCGGCCCGTCTCCGTGCGGGCCTCGTCGATGAGGAGCTGGGTGCGGCGGAGGCCGTTGGCCTCGAAGTAGAGCGCGAGCTGTCCGTCGGCGAGCGCCGGCGCCTCGGCGCTCCAGCCCGCGACGTCGACGGCGCGCTCGACGAAGCGCGAGGGCGAGACGCCGTCGATCGAGTCGATGTCCTCGAACCACACGCGGAGCGCGTGCACACCGAGGGTCACCGGCATCGCGGTCGGGCCCATGACCCCCATGGTCCCGCCGACCACCACGTCCTCGGGCTCCCGGATGATCCGGAAGTCGATCGGGTCGATGTTCTGTGGGTTGGTCACGCCGCCGTGGAGACCGAAACGAAAGTTGCTCCCCGAGTAGCGGACGTGGCCGCCGCGCAGCGCGTTGTCGACGCCGAGGAGGTCGACCTTGCGGAACGCGAGCGCGAGGCCGCGGCCGAACACGATCTGCGTGTCGCCCGCCTCGATGGTCCAGTCCGGCGGCTCCCAGCGGAGCGCGAGGCGCTCGGGGCGCAGGTCCCAGTCGAGGTAGCAGCGCGGGTCCTCCTCGCCGAGCGGCTCGCCGGCGCAGCGGGACTCGACGAGCACCGTGTGCGGGAGGAACAGATCCACGCGCGCCTCGGCGCGGACCTGGTCGGCCTGGAGCGCGAGATCGAGCCGCTCGTAGAGCGAGCCGAAGTCGTCGTCGAACGGGCTGAGGTCGTAGTTCGAGCCGCGGTAGCGGAGGATCGTGGTGTTCGTGAGCGTGAAGGTCGTGTGCCCGAGGCCCGGGAGCTCGAAGCTCAGGTCGTCTTGCGCGCGCGCGCCCGCCGCCCAACCGAGCACGGACGCCGCGAGCGCCCACGGGAGGCGTCGCGGCGTCGCGCGGAGGGTCGAAGGGCGCGCCATCCCGCGCCGCGATCAGAGCCCGAGGCGGGAGTCCAGCTCGGCGCGGACCGTGACGAGGTCGTCGCTCACGCCGTACTCGCGGTGCACGATCACGCCCGCCGAGTCGACGATGAGCGTCGCGGGGAGTGAGCCGGCGGGGAAGTAGACTTGCGTCTCCTGCACCGGGTCGATCAGGACCGGGTTGCTGAGCCCGTACTGGGTCTGCCAGCCCTCGCAGAACGCGAGGTCGGGCGCCTCGTAGTCGTTGTTCTGGATGATCGCGACGACGACGCGGACGCCGTGCGCGGCGTAGCGATCCACGAGGAACTCCTCCATCAGCCCGGCCTCGGCGCGGCACGGGCCGCACCAGCCCGCGGCGATCGAGACGACGGTGAAGCTCGTCTCGCAGTAGCCCTCCGCCTCGCCGTAGAAGGAGTACTCGCTCCCGTCGCACCGCATCAGCGTGAAGGGCAGGAGGTTCCGCCCCTCGCTCGTGCCGAAGCCGCTCGTCGGCACCGGGCACACGTCGCCCGCGTCGGGCAGCATGACCGGTCCCGCGTCGGTCCCCATCGGGCTGCCGCCGTCGCAGCCGGCGAGCCCGAGCGCCGCCGCGCCGAGCATCATCGTGAACTGTCTCATGTCGATCCTCCGAGCCCGCGGCCGCATCAGCGGCCGCAAACGTTGCGCGTGGCGCCCGACGTCGTGGTGACGGTCTGGCAGGTGTAGCCGCTCGGGCACCCGGTGTCGCCGCAGTCGCCGGGCACGCAGAGCCCGTTCGAGTAGCTCGACGTCGCGCCGCTCGAGAGCTGGATGTCCTTCAGGCAGGTGTAGCCGGTGCGGCAGTCCCCGTCGGAGACGCACTGATCGTAGCAGCGGCCGAGGTCGCCCTGCGCGGTCTTCGAGAAGTCCGCGGGGAGGCAGATCGCGTCGCCGGGGCAGCCGCCGTTCGGGAAGGCGTCGCCGGCGAAGAAGGAGCTGTTGTTGTACCCGACGGGCAGGATGCAGTTCGAGACGCAGTACCCCTCGGCCCACCCCGTCGGCTGCCCCGCCGCATTCTGGTCCACGAAGCACTGGCCCGAGCGGCACGCGTCCGAGTCGGCGCACGGCTCGCCGGTGATCGCCCCGACCTCGGTGACCGCGTCGCTGCACACCGCGGTGTACGGGTCGCACACCGAGCCGCCGCCGCAGTCCATGTCGCTCGAGCAGACGCCGATGCAATAGCCGCCGGAGGGCGGGAGCTCGCCGACGCACGTGTACGCAGGGCGCCCGCAGTCCACGCCGTTGAGGCAGCGCTGCTCGCAGTACGACTGGTCCTCGCCCTCGCGGGTCGCGCAGTGGTGGTAGACCCCGAAGACGTCGCAGGGCGTGCGGTCCTCGCAAGGGACCGTGCAGTATCCACCCGGGTAGCCCTCGGCCGCGGCGCGGCAGATCGCGCCCTCGCCGGGGCACTGCGAGTCGCTCTCGCACGGGCCGAACAGCGCGCTGGCGGGGAGGCCGCCGCCGTCGTCGGCGCCCGCGTCGCCGCCGCCGCCGCCGTCGCAACCGACGACGCCGAGGCCGAGCACGGCGAGCACCCACGGAAGTGAAGAACGAAGTGAGCTCATGATCCCAATCGCCGGCCGAGGACGCCGTGTCGCCGGGGAGAGGTTTGGACGATCCCCCCGCCCAGTCAAACCGAGGATCCGTCCGACCTTGAACGGCCCCTCGCGCGCCGATCATGCTATGGACCTCGCCGACGCGCCCGTGGGCGCGCCACTTTTCTCGTCCGGCCCGCTCGCCGAGGTGCTCATGTCCTCCCGTCGATCGCTCCTCTCGGTCCCGTTCCTCGCCCTCGCGCTCGGTGCCTGCGACGGCGGCTCCGGCGGCGACGGCGGCCTCGACGCCGCGGGCGGCGGCGACGCGGGAACGCCGCTCACGTGCGCGGAGGTGACGCAGCTCACCGGCGTCCTCGACGACACGGTCAGCGTGACCTTCGACACCGCGATGACCGAGACGCGCCCGCGCGATCTCGGCCTCGCGTGCGGGAACACCGAGGCGGAGCTGCGCTGGGCGCCGCAGGAGGTCGTCGAATTCATCGTCCCGGGCGACCCCTCGCAGACCTACGCGGTCGAGTTCACGACGAACCTCCCGGGCACCGACGACGACTTCAACACCGTCATCCAGGCGCGCGACACGTGCGAGTCGGTGCCCGCGGGCGCGTTCCCGCCGCGCTGCTTCGACGACGTCGCGGCGGACACGTTCAGCTCGACGGGCGCGATCACCGTCGCGGGCGGCAGCACGCTGTTCTTCGTGGTGAGCGGCTACAGCGAGCCGCCCGCCGAGCAGATGACGGTGGATCGCGGCACCGTCGAGGTCGGCTTCACGGTGCGGCGCGGCGACGCGCCGACGGTGACCGACGGGTACCTGCGCCTCGCCAACGACGACGTGCGGATCCAGCTCACCGGCAGCGATCCGAACGCGGACGTGCGCGGCGTCGCGATGAACTTCTACGGACCCGGCGGCGAGCTGCTCGACATCTACGGCGACGGCGTGGCCTCGGAGGACGGCGACGTGTTCGTGGCTCGCTTCGACGAGCCGCCCGCGACCGGGACGGACTGGACCGGCGGCGTCTGGGTGCTCGCGAGCGAGATCAACCTCGGCCCGTACATCCGCAGCGCCGACGTCGCGCAAGTCCGCTTCCGCGTGTACGACGCGGCGTGGGGTGTGAGCGCGCCGCTGATGCGGACGATCGAGGAGGCCACGCTCGTCGGCATCGGCGAGACCTGCGACGACGAGCGCTTCTGCCGCCGCGAGATGGTGTGCAGCACCGGCGTGTGCATCCCGAGCTCGACGGTCGGAGCGCTCTGCGACGGCGCGCCCGACATCACGGTCCCCGCGACCTCGGTGATGGGGGCGACGGTGACCCGGATGGGCGTGACCGGCGCCGGGATGGGCTTGATGGAGATCGACGCCGCGTGCACGGGGGGCGACGGGCTCGCGGGCGTCGGCGCGGAGGCCGTCTACAAGGTCGACGTGCCCCTCGACGCCTTCGACCTGCTCGTGTCCACGGACAACCCGGGCAGCGGGACGACCGACACGATCCTCGTCGTGCGCCGCGCCTGCCCGGACTCGGGGACCGTGCTCGGCTGCAACGACGACATCGCCCCGCCGGACAACGTGCAGAGCGCGCTCGAGCTGCGCGACCTCACGATGGGGACCTACTACGTCATCGTCGAACGCTACCGCGGCCTGAGCATGGGCACGATCCCGCACGAGCTGAGCGTCACCGTGCGCCCGGTCGTCGCCGCCGGTCAGCCCTGCGACGCCGCGACCACGCGCTGCGCCACCGGGACCTGCACCGACGGCACCTGCATGTAGCCGGGTCTCGGGAGTTTCGGGAGCTCGGACCGTCCCCACCGTCCCGACCGGATCCGCTCGACCGGAGCGACCGGTCGGGGAGTCGTCGCCGGTCGCACGCGCTCGCGTGTCCAGGGGGCGACGGCCGCGAGGATCGCATCGGAAACACCGCATCGGCGCGCGCGTGGCACGGGCGCTGCTGGGCCCGATCGCATGGTGGAGCGATGGCGAACGGGCCTCGAGCCCGGGTGGTGGGGTGTGCTCGCGATGGTCGTGGGGCTCGCGGGCTGTCCGTCGTGTGGTGGATCGGGGACCGCGCACCGCGCGACGATCCGGAGCGCGCCGGCGAGCGAGGTCGGGAAGTTCCGCGCGCTCCGCGCGCTCGCGCACGAAGAGGAGCGCGAGGATCCAGCCGCGCTCCTCGCCGACGCGCTCGCGGGGGCCGTCGAGGACGACGGCAGCGCGCGCTTCGGCGCGCGCCTGGAGGTGCGGGACATCCGCATGCCGCACCCCCCGCGCGGCGCGAGCGCCCGCTTCAACTTCGGCGACGGACGGCGCGGCTGGATCACCGCGATGCCCCGCGCGGAGCTCCTCACGAGCCCCGCGTTCCACGAGGGCCGCGTGTTCCTGGGGGGAGGGTTCGCGTCGCACCAGTTCTACGCGTTCGATGCGTACACGGGCGAGCTCGACTGGTCGATCGCCGCGCCCGACGGTGGGCCGACCGCGGCCATCGTCGAGGACGACAAGATCATCTTCAACACGGAGAGCTGCACCATCTTCGTCGCCGACGCGCGCACAGGAGAGCTCCTGTGGAGCCGCTGGCTCGGCGATCCCCTGATGAGCCAGCCCGCCGCCGCCGACGGGCTCGTGTTCAGCGCGTACCCCGCGAACGGTGGGCACCTCTTCGGCGCGTTCCGCCTCGCCGACGGCGAGCCGGTGTGGACCACCCCGATCGCGGCCGACGTGATCCAGGCGCCGCAGGTGGTCGGGCGCGACGTCTACTTCGCGACGATGGACGGGACCGCGTACAAGCTCGACACGCGGAGCGGCGCGGTGCGCTGGGCGCGCGACGTGGGCGCGTCGAGCGCGGTGTGGGTCGATCACGACGAGGTCCTCCTGGCGCGCCGCGTGCCAGGCGGCGCGACGCCGCGCGAGCAGATGGTCGTGCTCGGCGCGTCCGACGGGCGGCTCCACCACGAGGCCGAGACCCACGAAGCAAGATATCTTGCGGGCAACACTCGCGACCGCGAGCTCGCGGGCGGGACCGCGGGCGCGTGGGGCAGCGTCGCCGCGGGCGATCACCTCGGCCTGCGCAACGTGGCCGCCGGCTGGGCGTTCCAGGGGAGCTCGCCGGCGGTCGCCGACGGGCGCGCGTACTTCTCGATCGCGGGCGAGGTCGTCGCGCGCGAGGTCTCGACCGCGCGCACGGTGTGGCGTCAGGAGTACGCGCAGGCCGACGGCGCGCAGGCGCTCAGCCCGCCCGCGGTGGTGGGCTCGCTGCTCCTCGTGGGCACGGTCGACGGGCAGCTCCTCGCGACCGACATCGACACGGGGATGACGGTGTGGGCCTACGACCTCGGCGAGCCGCTCGTCTTCCAGCCGATCGTCGCGCAGGGCTGGGTCTACGTCGCGACCGGGCGCGGCAACGTGGTCGGGCTCGAGCTCGGCGACGCGATGCTCGACGGCTGGCACATGTGGGGCGGGAACGCGCGCCACGCGGGGCTCGTCGAGACCGCGGGCGAGGTGGATCCGCGCCTGCTCGCGAGCCTCGAGCGCCCGAGCCGCGGGACGCTCCGGAGCGTCGCGGCGAGCGTGACGGACGCCGAGGCCGAGGCGATGCCCGCCGACGCGGAGCCGTCGGTCGAGCGCGAGCTCCCGCTGCGGGGCACCGAGGTCGAGGGGCGCGTGTCGGGGCGCGTGGCGGAGGTCTTCGTGACGCAGCGCTTCGGAACGACGGCGCGGAGCCGATCGAGGCCGTGTACCTGTTCCCGCTCCCCGCGGACGCGGCCGTCGACCAGATGGAGATGCGCGTCGGCGAGCGCGTGATCCGCGGCGTGATCCGCGGGCGCACCGAGGCGCGCCAGGAGTACGAGGCCGCGCGCGCCGAGGGTCGCCGCGCCGCGCTCCTCGAGCAGCAGCGCCCGAACCTCTTCGCGCAGCGCGTGGCGAACATCGGCCCCGGCGAGGCGATCGAGGTGCGCCTGCGCTACGTGCAGACGCTGCCCTTCGAGGACGGGGAGTACGCGCTCACGTTCCCGATGGTCGCCCCGCGGCGCTACGCGGCCGAGCCGCGAGAGGACGCGCTGGCGAACGGGGCGAGCACCGCGGCGGTGAGCCCGCTCGCCGAGGAGCAGCCGCCGCTCGCGCTGCGCCTCGAGGTCGACGCCGGGATGCCGCTCCGCGCGATCTCCTCGCCCTCTCACGAGGTGGAGCTCGCTCGCGAGGGCAGCGCGCGCGCGTCGGTGCGCCTGCGGGCCGAGGGCGAGGCGCGCACGCGCGACTTCGTCCTGCGCTACGCGATCGGCGGTGATCGACCGCAAGCCACCTTGCTCTCGCACCGCGAGGGGGAGGACGGGTACTTCTCGCTCCTCGTGCAGCCGCCCGTTGCGCCGGCCGACGCCGAGATCGTCGCGCGCGACGTGACCTTCGTCGTCGACACCTCGAGCTCCATGCACGGCCGGCCGCTCGAGCACGCGCGCGCCGCGCTCCGGCGCGTGCTCGAGGGCCTGCGCCCGAGCGACCGGTTCAACGTGATCGGCTTCGCCGACCAGGTGCGCGCGATGAGCGAGGCGCCCGTGCCGCGCGACGCGTCGTCCGTCGAGCGCGCGGGCGCGTTCCTCGACGGGCTGCGCGCCACCGGGGCGACCGAGATGGTCCCCGCGATCGAGCGCGCCCTCGCGACGCCGACCGCCGGCGATCGGC
>JAYRVK010001370.1:0-6206 GCA_041918555.1 Sandaracinaceae bacterium | reverse complement strand
CCGCGCCGCGGAGGACCCCGAAGAACCCCGCGAGGAACCGCCCCGACAACGCGTTTTGCGATTGCGCAGTGGTGACCGAGTACGCGTCGTACCAGCCGACGCGCCCCGCGTCCACGTCGTCCACCCGCACCACGCCCGCGAGGTCGGCGCGCGCGCCGTGGAGGATCCCGACGCCGCGCAGGCGCCAGCTCCCCGAGCGCGCCCCCACCTGCACGATCGCGCTCGCGGCGTCGCCCGCGCGGCGCTGGCCGAAGCCGCCGGTGTGGCGGTAGCTCACCGCGCCGAACGTCTCCTCGCGCTCGCCCTCGGGCGCGAAGAGCACGAGCTGCCGGAAGGTGTCGTAGAGCCCGTAGCCCGACTCGATCCGCCAGCCGCGGTCGCGCTCCGCGACGCCGAGCTCGAAGGCGATGCTCCCCGCGACCGCGAAGTCGCCCTGCCGCGGATCCGCCACGCCCTCCGTCGCGCGCGCCCGCAGGACCACCTCGGGGATCAGGAACCCGAGGTCCGCGTAGCCCTGCCCGTGGAGGTGGGAAGGCAAGTTGACGGGGAGGCCGCCGACCGAGAGCTCGATGTCCTGCCCGTGATCCGCGTCGAAGCCGCGGAGCTGGATGCGGTGGCCGACCGCGAGGCCCTCCGTGCGCGCGGCGAAGACGCCGGGGATCGTGAGCAGGAGATCGGCGCCGTCCTGGTGCGGCGCCGCGGCGAGGACGTCGCGGTCCACCTCGAAGCTGCCGGCGCCGCGCTCGCGGTCGCGGAGCTCGGCCTCGATCGTGGCGGTCACCCCGAGCTCCTCGCCCTCGGGGCTCGGCGGCGCGGGGGCGGGCGCCTCGACCGGCGCGGCGGGCTCGCCGTGCGCGTGCTCGGCGTGCGGGCCGGGGTGGCCGGCCTCGACGCTCCCGGCGCCCTCGGCCGGCGTCGCCACGTCGAAGGCGGGGAGCTCGAAGTGCACCGCCACGCGGATGCGCGACGCGATGGGCTCGCCGTCGCGCGTGGCCGGCGCGAACGCCCACGTGCGCACCGCCTCCTGCGCGGCGCGATCGAACTCCGCGTCCGCAGAGTGCTCGACCGCGCTGTCGACCACGCCGCCCTGCTCGTCGAGCGTGAGGATCAGGACGACGCTCGGGTGGAGCCCCTCGGTGATCCGCCCCGCCGGGTAGCGCGGCGGCGTGGAGGTGACGATGCGCGGCGGCACGAGCCCGCGCGGCGGCGGCGGCTCGGGCGCCGGCTCCGGCGGCGCCTCCTCGGCGGGCGGCGCCTCCTCGGCCGGCCGCGGCTCGGCCTCGCGCTCTTGCGCGCGCGCGGGGGCGGCGACGCCGAGGGCGAGCAGGATCGCCGCCGCGCGACCGACTCGTCGCCACCGCTCCATGGCGAGGACC
Source organism: Sandaracinaceae bacterium (assembly GCA_041918555.1). Lineage (GTDB taxonomy): Bacteria > Myxococcota_A > Polyangia > Polyangiales > Sandaracinaceae > JACKEC01. Next base: position 4,830 of record JAYRVK010001370.1, on the reverse strand, counting down.
ATGCCGCGCCTCGGTTCGAGATGCAATCGAGTTGTGATTGAGCGCGGTCCCCAACGGCAACCCGTTTGCGGATGGCCTCACTCGCGATCGGGCTCGTCCTCGGGCTCGATCTTGCCCGCGAGGATCTCGAGGAGCCCGTGCGCCTCCTGCGCGACCTCGACCTCGGGGCCCGTCGCGAGGAAGCGCTCGAGGTAGGTCTTGGCCGCGGCGCCGTTCCCGACCGCGTAGTGCGTGAGCGCCATGAGGTAGAGCGCGTCGCCGTCGTGCTCGTCGCGCGCGAGCACCTGCTGCCCCATCCGCAGCGCCTGATCGTAGCGGCCGAGCAGGCGCAGGGTGTGGCCGAGGTGGACCATCGCCCCGACGTACGTGGGCGCCCTCTCGAGCGCGACGACGAACGCCTTCATCGCCTTGTCGAGGTTGCCCTCCTCGAAGTGGGCGCTGCCGAGGAAGAAGTAGCCGTACTCGTTGTCCGGCTGCTCGATCACGAGCCGCTCGAGCTCGTCGATCGCGCCCTCCACGTCCCCCTCGCGCAGGCGCTCCGCGCCCTCCTGCGCGGCCTCCCAACGTTCCCCTTCGTCCATGCGCGGGGCTTGCCACGCGCGGGCTCAGGTGGCGAACAGCTTGCCGAGATCCTTGAAGGCCTTGAGCTCGATCGCGTTGCCGGACGGGTCGCGCACGAACACCGTGCCCTGCTCGCCGGGCTCGCCCTCGAAGCGGATCCGCGGCCCGATGAACGGGGTCACGCCGAGCGCCGCGAGCCGCGCGCACATCGCCTCCCACTCGGCCCACTCGAGCACGAGGCCGAAGTGGCGCGCGGGCACCTCGTCGCCGTCGACCTCGTTCTCCGCCACCGTCGCGTCCGCGCCCTCGACGAGGTGCGCGCTGATCTGGTGCCCGCGCAGATCGAAGTCGATCCAGCGCTCCGCGCGACGGCCGATGCGGCACCCGAGCACGTCGACGTAGAAGCGCTCGGTCGCGGCGAGGTCGCGCACGGGGAAGGCGAGGTGGAAGGGGGTCATTCGTGCATCACCGGAGGCAGCGACACGACGCGGGTCGCGCTCCACGAGCCGCCCTCGCCCTCGAACGAGCCCTCCAGCCTCGAGGGGTCCTCGACGCGGGCCACGCGCGTCGGCGCGCCCGCCTCGAGCGAGAAGGTCAGCGCCGGACCGCTCTGCGTCCAGCGCCCGCTGGCCTCCGCGGCGTCGACGGCGACCTCGCCCGCGTCGAGGAACGCGACCACGCGTCCGTCGAGCGTCCAGCGCGTGCCGGCCACCGTCATGCAGGCGCCCGCGAGCGGCGCCTCGTCCGCGGCGCACGCGGCCTCGCCGAAGTCGCGGTCCGCGCGGAACGACCAGCGCTGCCCGCGGAGGTTGACCGCCTCGCCGACGAGCACCGTGCCGTTGGTCACCGGCGCGCGGTACTCGACGAACCGGTCGCTCAGGAACACGCGCAGGCGCCCGCCGTCGAGGAACCACTCGTCGATGGCGGGGCTCGCGCCGTCGTGGTCGCTGGCGCGCGCCCGCCCGGCCGCGAGCAGATCGAGATCGAACTCGTAGCGCCCGCCCGGTCCGTCGGCGCGGACGCGCCAGCGCGTGCCCGTGGCGGCCCAGCAATTCCCTCCGAGCGACGTGGTGCCCGACGCGCACGCGTCGGCCCCGCCCGCGCCGTCGCGGCCATCGGCCGGCCGCGATCCCGCGCCCGGGGACGCGCCGCAGCCGACCATCCCCACGAGGCACATCAGCATCGCCGCGCGCGCCATCGGCCGGGAGGATAGCCCGCCTTTCGGTGCTATGGTCGGCGCCATGAATTTCGAGCTGACGGAGGAGCAGGCGCTCGTCCAGCAGATGGCGCGGGACTTCGCCGCGAAGGAGGTCGCGCCGCTCGCGCGCGCGCTCGATCGCGAGGGCCGCTGGCCGGCGGAGCTGGTCCTTCGGATGGGGGAGCTCGGGCTCATGGGCGTGGCCGTCCCGAGCGAGCACGGCGGGGCCGGGGCCGACAACGTGAGTTACGCGCTCGCGATGGAGGAGATCGCCCGCGCGTGCGCCTCGACCGCGGTGATCATGAGCGTGAACAACTCGCTCTTCTGCGATCCGCTCCTCAAGTTCGCGTCCGACGCGCAGAAGAAGGAGTTCCTGCTGCCCGCGGCCTCGGGCCAGAAGCTCGGGTGCTTCGGCCTGACCGAGCCGGCGAGCGGCTCGGACGCCTCGCACATGGCGACCGTCGCGGAGAAGGACGGCGAGCACTGGATCCTGAACGGCTCGAAGAACTGGATCACGAACGGGCCCCACGCGGACTTCATCCTCGTGTTCGCGGCGCACGACCGGAGCGCCGGCGCGAAGGGCACCACCGCGTTCCTCGTCCCGAAGGGCCACCCCGGCTACCTGCCGCAGCCCCGCGATCACAAGCTCGGCATCCACGCGGCGCACTCGTGCACGGTGTTCTTCGAGAATTGCCGCGTCCCGCGCGCGTGGCAGGTCGGCGAGCCCGGCATGGGCTTCAAGATCGCGATGTCCACCCTCGACGGCGGCCGCATCGGCATCGCCGCGCAGGCGCTCGGCATCGCCCGCGCGGCGCTCGAGGAGTCGATCGCCTACTCGAAGGAGCGCAAGGCGTTCGGCGAGCCCATCGCGAACAAGCAGGCGATCCAGTTCATGATCGCCGACATGGCGACCGAGCTCGACGCGGCGCGCCTGCTCACGCACCGCGCCGCGACGATGAAGGACCGCGGCGTGCGCCACACGCCCCAGTCCGCGATGGCCAAGCTGATGGCCTCGGAGGTCGCGACCCGCGTGACGCACAAGAACATCCAGATCCACGGCGGGTACGGCTACTCCGTGGAGTACGACGCGGAGCGGCACTACCGCGACGCGCGCATCACGGAGATCTACGAGGGGACGAGCGAGATCCAGCGGATCGTGATCAGCGCGAGCGCGCTGAAGGGGTGAGCGGCGTGATGAAGCAGTGCACGTTCTCTTGTCTGTGCCTGGTCCTCGGGGTCGCCGGCTGCGGCGGCGGCGAGACGGCGAGCGACGACACGGAGCAGTCGACGACCTCCGGCTCGGAGCGGCCGCGTCCGGTCGAGGACAACCTGGCCGTCAGCGGCCTCATGGGCACCATCCGCCAGGACCAGGTCGAGAACGCGCTCAACCCGCGCATGGGGCGCTTCCAGCGCTGCTTCGAGCAGCGGATGCGGGCGGTCGAGCTCCTCGGCGGCAGCATCCGGCTCGCGTTCCGCATCCACCTCGACGGCTCGGTCGCGTGGGTCTACCCGACGGAGACCGACGTCGGTGACCGCGACACCGAGCGCTGCATCCTCGACGTCGCGCGCAGCACGCGCTTCCCGCAGCCGCGCGGCGGCGAGGCGGAGTTCCACTGGGGCTTCGGCCTGGACCCCGACGAGGGCCTGCGCCCGCCGCTGAGCTGGGGCGACGACTCGCTCCGGACCGCGGCCGAAGAGGTGCGCGCGCTCGGGCGCCGCTGCAACGCGCGCGGCCCGGGGCACACCATCACCGCGTACATCGAGCCGGGCGGCGCGGTGCTCGCGGCCGGCGGCACGATGCCCGACGAGAACGGCGAGGACGCGCTCGAGTGCATCCTCGAGGCCGTCCGCGCGATCGCCATGCCGGATCCCGGGTCCTACCCGGCCAAGATCACCTTCACGGTGCGGTGAGCGCATGCAGCTCGAGCTCACCGACGAGCAGCGGCTCGTGCAGGAGGCCGCGCGCGGCTTCGCGCAGCAGCACATCGCGCCGCGGGCGGCCGCGATCGATCGTGACGAGAAGATCCCCGCCGACGTGCTCTCGGGGCTCGCGGGCCTCGGCCTCTTCGGGGTGAACCTCCCCGAGGCGCTCGGCGGCGCGGAGGCGGGCGTCGTCGCCTACCACCTCGCGATGCGCGAGGTCTCGCGCGCGTGCGCCTCGACCGGGGTGACGATGGCGGTGACGAACATGGTGGGCGAGGTGCTCACCGCGTTCGGCACCGAGGCGACGAAGCGCGACTACGTGCCGCGGCTCTGCGACGGGAGCCTGCGCGCGGGCTCGTTCGCGCTGAGCGAGGCGGAGGCGGGCAGCGATCCGGGCGCGATGCGCACGACCGCGCGGCGCGACGGCGACGGCTGGGTGATCGACGGGAGCAAGCAGTGGATCACGAGCGGCGACTTCGCCGGCGTGTTCGTGGTGTGGGCGCGCACCGGCGAGGCGGGCCCGAAGGGCATCACCGCGTTCGCGGTTCCGTCCGACGCGCCGGGCCTCTCCGTCGGCCGCCACGAAGAGAAGCTGGGCCTGCGCGGCAGCTCCACCACCGCGCTCCACTTCGAGGGCTGCCGCGTGCCCGCGCACGCGCTCCTCGGCGAGCTGCACGGCGGCTTCAAGATCGCGATGATGGCGCTCGACGGCGGCCGCATCGGGATCGCGAGCCAGGCCATCGGCATCGCCGAGGCCGCGCTCGACGCCGCGACCGCCTACTCCAAGGACCGCGAGACCTTCGGCGAGCCGCTCGCGAACCGCCAGGCGATCCAGTGGATGATCGCCGACGCGCGCACCGCGCTCGACGCGGCCATCCTGCTCACGCAGCGCGCCGCGTGGATGAAGGAGACCAAGCGCCGCTTCTCGCGCGAGGCCGCGATGGCCAAGGTCTTCGCGACCGAGGCGGCGTGGAAGATCTGCGACGACGCGCTGCAGATCCACGGCGGGTACGGCTACACGCGGGAATTCCCGGTCGAGCGGCACCTGCGCGACGTGCGCGTGACGCGGATCTACGAGGGGACCTCGGAGATCCAGCGCATCGTGATCAGCCGCGACGTGATGCGCTGAGTGATCTCTTCGAGCGCTG
>JAYRVK010001369.1:0-18088 GCA_041918555.1 Sandaracinaceae bacterium | reverse complement strand
GGCGCGGGTGAGCGCCTCGCGCTGGTAGCGCGGGACGATCACGCAGCCGCTCAGGCACGCGAGGGCGAGCGCGCAGGCGAGCGTGGTTCCCCTCGACACGGTCCGGAGAATAGCCGGCTCGCGTGGACGCGCCCGCGTCGGGCCGTGCGAGTCCTCATCCAGAGGTGCGCGTGCTACCTTGGGCTCGTGAGCGACGCCCAGGCGAGCAAGCTCGTCGGCACCCTCGTCGCGGATCGCTACCGCGTCGAGCGCAAGCTCGCCGCCGGCGGCATGGGGGTCGTCTACCTCGCCGAGCAGGTGCCGCTCGGGCGCCGCGTCGCGCTGAAGATCCTCGACACGCAGCAGCTCGACGAAGATCGCGCGCGGAACTTCGGCGATCGCTTCTTCCTCGAGGCCGCCGCGGTGGCGAAGCTCCAGCACCCGAACACGATCACGATCTACGACTTCGGGAAGGCGCCGCCGGACCTCTACTACTACGCGATGGAGTACGTCGACGGGGAGAGCCTCGCGAACCTCGTCCACGCGCGCGGGCCGCTCGACGCGGCCGCGACGATCCACGTAGGCCTGCAGGTCTGCGGCTCGCTGCGCGAGGCGCACCTCCTCGGGCTGATCCACCGCGACCTGAAGCCCGGCAACCTAATGATCACGAAGCGCCTGGACGACCCGTGGTTCGTCAAGGTGCTCGACTTCGGGCTCGTGAAGGTGATGGGCGACGAGGAGGTCGACGCCAGCGACCTCACGCAGAGCGGGATGCTCCTCGGCTCGCCGCGCTACATGGCGCCCGAGCAGGTGCTCCGCTTCGAGCTCGACCCGCGCTGCGACGTGTACGCGCTCGGCGGCGTGCTCTACCACGCGCTCACCGGCAACCCGCCGTTTCGGCACGGCTCGCAGTTCGAGGTGCTCCGCGCGCAGGTCGAGGAGATGCCGCCGCGGCTCGCCGAGGTGTACCCGTTCCAGAAGGCGACGCCGCGGCTCGAGGCCCTCGTGATGCGCTGCCTCGCGAAGGAGCGGCGCGAGCGGTTCCAGGACATGGCCGAGGTCGCCGCGGAGCTGGTCGAGTGCGGGCGCGAGATCGGGGTCGACGCGAGCGTCGCGGGCGCCCTGCGCGGGATGGTCTCGAGCTCCGGCGTCTCGATCCCCCCCGAGCTGCGGCCGGGGCTCAGCGCCTCGCAGCTCACCTTCGGCGGCGCGAGCCCGTCGCTGAGCGGCGCGGGCGGATCCGATCCGTCACAGACCAGCGGCGTGCGCACGGTGGGCCTGCCGTCGAGCTCGGTCGCGTCCATCGTCGCGCCGGTCGCCGCGCCCGCGCGCTCGCGGGGCGCGCTCGTCATCACCGCGGTCGCGCTCGTCGCGCTCCTCGGCCTGGGCGCGGGGGCGCTCGGGTTCTTCGCGTTCGCGGGGGACGCGTCGCCGCCGCAAGTCGCGCGCGCCGCGCCCCCGCCGCCGGCCCCCGAGCCCGCGCCGGAGCCGGTCGTCGCGCCGCCGCCGGTCCCCGAGGAGCCCGCCGCGCCCGCCGCGAGCACGGTGCGGATCGAGACCGAGCCGCCGGGCGCCCGCGTGCGCCGCGGCGACGTCGACCTCGGCGACGCGCCCTTCACCGTGGAGATCCCGGAGGGCGAGCAGTGGGAGCTCACGGTCAGCCTCGAGGGACACGAGACGCGCACGGTGCTCGCGACGCCGGGGCGCGACGTGCTGCACGTGCGGCTCGAGCCGAGCCAAGCGGTCGGCGGCGTGCGGCGCCACGTCACCCCTCCGCCCGCGCCGACCCCGCATCCCCTCGGCTCGCCGACCCCGCGCCCGCCGCCTGGCGTCGACCCGACCCCGCGCTTCCAGGACCGCGGCGACCTGCGGCACCCCTGGGCCCACTAGCTCGCGTTCGGGATCTCGCGGGCGCAGTTGAGGTAGCCTGCGCTCGTGATCACTCGGCGGTGCGCCGCGGCCCTCGCCCTCGTAACGCTCGCGCTCGGCGCGAGCACCGCGCGCGCGCAAGCGGGGAGCGCGGCCGACCAGCAGGCGCTCGCGCTCTACGAGCAAGGCTCGGCCGCGTACACCGAGGGGCGCTACGAGGACGCGGTGCGCGCGTTCTCGGACGCCTACCGGCTGAGCCCGCGGCCGCTCCTGCTCTACAACCTCGCGAACGCCTACGAGCGGATCGGCCGCTACGCGGAGGCCGTGCAGATGCTCGAGGGCTACCTCCCGCACGCGCAGATCAGCGAGCGGGCGACGATCCAGGCGCGCCTGACCAACCTCCAGGCGCGCGTCGCCGCGGGCGAGGGCGCGCCGAGCCACGGCGGCGGCGGCGGAGACAGCCTGCTCGCGGCGGGGATCGGGATCGGCGCCGGCGGCGTCGCCCTCGCCGCCGCGGGGATCGTGATGGGCGTGCTCGCGCTCGACGCGCGGAGCGGCCTCGAGGGCGGCGAGAGCCCGCCCTGCCAGAGGAGCGCGGCCGGAACGCTGTTCTGCACCGACCAGGCCGACGGCCGGCTCGCCGACGGCGCGCTCTACGCGCTGCTCGCGGACATCGGGATGATCGGCGGCGGCGCCGTCGCGGCCGTCGGGCTCGTGCTCGTCATCGTCGGCGCGACGAGCTCCTCGGGCGGCGGCACCGCGACCCTCGCGCCGGACGTGCGGGTCGGGCCCGATGGGGGCACCGTCGGCCTCGCGGGGTCGTTCTGATGCGCGGTGCCGCGGCGATCGCGGTCCTGTGCGCGGGGTGCTCGCTCGGCAACCCGGCGCCCGCCGACTGTGCGACGAGCGCGGAGTGCCGCGCGGTGTTCGGCGCGGGGTTCTTCTGCGCGACGGAGACCGGCCGCTGCGCGAGCGTCGTCAACGAGACTTGCCCGGAAGTGTTCCCCGCCGACGCGGCCGGGGACACGGAGGCGATCCTGCTCGGGACGATCTTCGATCGCTCGAGCGGCAACCAGCGCGCGCGAGAGAATTCGGCGCGGCTCGCGGTCACCGCCCTCGATGGCCGCTCGGGGATCGACGGCCGCCGCGTCGCGCTCTTGCACTGCGACACCGCGATCGCGATGGCGACCGAGGCCGCGGACCACCTCGTGGCCGTCGGCGTGCCCGCGATCGTCGGGCCGTCGTCCTCGTCGGCGGTCGAGGCGATCTTCACCTCGCACCGGGACGATGGCGTGCTCGTGATCTCGCCGTCGGCGACCGCGGAGCAGCTCACCGCGCTCGACCCGACGACGCCGGGGCTGCTCTGGCGTACCGCGCCGCCCGACAGCCTGCAGGCCGACGTGATCGTGCAGGAGCTCGTCGACTCGGGCGCGACCTCGATCGGGATCGTCACGCGGCAGAACGACACCTACGCGCAGAGCCTCTCGATCCTCGTGCAGCAGCGCGCGGAGCCGGCGGGGATCGGGGTCGGCGCGACCCCGCAGTTCGCCGACACCGCCGCGGTCGCGGGCGCGGCGGCCGCCGTGGTCGAGGGCACGCCCCCGCCGGTGGTCTTGTTCATCTCCGGTCAGGTCGCGGACGCCGCCGCGTTCCTCGACGCCGCGGCCGCGATCGCCGCGTACGACGGAGTCTCGATCCTCTTCACCGACGCCGCGGCCAACGAGGACCTCTTCACGCGGACGACGACGGGCAGCGCGCGCTTCGGGCAGGTCTCGGCGACGCGGCCCTCGGCGCCCGACACGCTCATCACCAGCGAGTTCCGCGCGAACTACATGGCGGCGAACGACGGCGAGGACCCGCTCCTCTTCTCGTTCACCGCGAACACGTACGACGCGACCGCGCTCGTGCTCCTCGGCGCGGGCTTCGCGCTCGGAGAGTCGGAGACGGTCGGCGGCGCGGGGATCGCCGAGGGCATCACCCGGATGAGCGGCGGCGGCGCGCCGCGCGAGCTCCTCGGCGCGAACTTCCTCGCGATCATCGAGGAGCTGCGCAGCCAGCCCGAGGGCGTGGACGTGGTCGGCGCGTCGGGCCCCCTCGACTACGGCGACGACGAGGAGCTCGTCACCGCGCTGTACGACGTGCTCGCCATCGACGCGGCGGGGCCGAGCTTCCGCGTGGTGCGCACGCGCGCGCCGATGTAGGCCCCGGGCGTGGGCCCGGAGTGGCTGGTCATCGGTACGGTCGTCGCCGTGCTCCTCGGCGGCGTGGGCGCGGCCGCGTTCAACGCGGCGCGGCGCGCGAGCCCGTACCAGGACGCGATCGAGCTGCGCTGGGCGCAGGCCGCCGAGGCGATGGGCGGGCGGCTCGAGGTCGTGTCGCGCCGCACCCTCGAGCCGCGCGTGCTGCGGCTGACCGTGGAGCACGACGAGGCGATCGCCACCGCCGTCCTCGCGGTGCCGGTCTCACCGGACGCGGAGGCGCACACCAAGGCGCGCGCGCGCTACGTGCTCGGCGTCGGCCCGGGCTTCGTGGTCCTGCCGCGCCGCGTGCACGAGGCCCCGCAGCCGGGCATGCCGGTTTCGCTCCGCGCGGAGCTCGGCGACGCGCGCGCGGCGTTCACGCGCGAGGTCTCGGGGATCGCGGAGAGCATCCCGCGCGCGCTGACCGTTCGGAGCGACGGCGTCGAGATCGACGTCCTGTGGGATGGCGCGGAGGCGGAGGCGCCGGTGCTCGACGCGGCGCTCCGGCTCGTGTCGGCCATCGCGCAGCACGGCGCCGATCACCTGCGCGGCCTCGCCACGATGGACGACGCCACCTACGAGCCGCGCAGCGACGAGGGCCCGCGCGTGCGCGTGCGCAAGGGCCTCGTCGACGTGCGCCTCCTCGTGACGCCCGGGTCGGACGGCCCCGTGTACCTCGCGCGAGTCGACGCGCGCGGGGGCACGCCAGAGGTCGCCGTCGAGCTGCCGGAGAGCGGGGCGATGCCGTCGATCCCCGAGGGCCTGGTCGCCCCGGGCCTCGAGCCCGAGCTGGCCCGCATCGCGCCCGCCGCGCTGCGCGCGCACGGAGCGAGCGTCGAGCTCGCGTGGTCGGAGCCCCCCTCGCTCGATCAGGCGCGGGCCGCGGTGCGCCTCCTCGCCGCGGTCGGCGCGAGCACGGGCTCGCAGGGCGCGTTCCGCTGAGCTCGCGAGAGTTGCGAGAGTTGGGACCGTCCCCCGGGGGACGGTCCCAACTTTCGCAACTTTCGCGGGAGGGGGGGGTACGCCGGGGGTACTCTGTCGGCATGAGCGAAGAGCGCCGCGGGGCGCCGCGAGAGCCTGCGTACATCGCGGCGGAGATCACAGTCGGGGACGAGGCGGTTCCCAAGCTCGCGGTGATGCAGGACGCATCCGAGACGGGGCTGCGCCTGCTCACGCACACGCGCGTCGAGCCTGGCGATCACGTGGAGGTAGCGCTGCAGATCAGCGCGGAGCGCCGCCTCGAGGTCGCGGGCGCGGTCGCGCGCGTGGAGCTGCTCGAGCCCGGGGGCCCGTGGCGCTTCCGGCTCGGGGTGGCGCTCGACACGCCGAACCCGGCGCTCGCGCTGGAGGCGCAGGCGATCGGGCTGCGCCAGCGCGGGTAGTCCCCGGCCGGTTGCGTGGAGCAGTGCGACCGGCGAGACGCTGGGCGCACGACGCAAGACTATTTGCATCGGCTCCACGTCTTCACGAGGCGGTGCGCTCGTGAACGCCTACAGCCGGCGCAAGAGATCGACGGGCTGATGCAGCGGCCACACCGCGGGATCGAGCGTCGCCGCGACGCGCGCGCGATCGGAGGGCGGCCGCGCCCAGAGCGCCGCTGCGGGCTGGAGCCCCGCGCGGATCGCGGCCTCGCTGTCCATCGGCGTGTCGCCCACGTAGACCGCCGCGCCCCCGCCGACCGCGGCGTGCGCCCGGAGGATCCCCGCGGGGTCGGGCTTGGCGCGCGGCACGTCGTCCTCCACCACCACGACCTCGAAGCGTGACAAGTCGACGTGCTCCGTCGTGATCTCGTAGGCCCGGCGGCTCTTGCCCGTCACGATCGCGATCGCGTGCCCGCGCGCGACGATCACCTCGAGCATCTCGCGCACGCCCTCGTAGTAGCCGTCGAGCATCGCCGCCGCGTGCGCCTCGTAGTGCTCGAGCACGCGCCGGTGGATCCGATCGCCGAGCTCCTCGCCGTACCACTCGATCAGGAAGAGCCGCTCGGACGCGGGGCGCCGCGCGACGAAGTCGGCGGGGCTCGGGGGCTCGCGCAGCTCCGTCGTGAACGCGTGGTGGTACGCGGCGGCGTACAGGCGCTGCGTGTCGAGGAGCGTGCCGTCGAGATCGAAGAGGACCGCGTCCATCACCGCCGCGCGACGTCGGTGAGCTTGGCGAGGATGAGATCGAGCGCCACCTGGTTGCGCCCGCCCTCGGGGATGATGAGGTCCGCGTACGACTTGCTCGGCTCGACGAACTGGAGGTGCATCGGGCGGACCGTCCGGTAGTACTGCTCGCGGATCGAGTTGAAGTCCCGGCCGCGCGACTCGAGGTCGCGCCGGATGCGGCGGAACACCCGGATGTCCGCCGGCGTGTCGACGAAGAGCTTGAGGTCGAGCTGCTCGCGCAGCCGCCGCTCGACGAACACCAGGATGCCCTCGACGATGATCACCGGCCGCGGGCCGACGCGCTTGGTGGCCTCGGCGCGGCGGTGCGTCGCGAAGTCGTACACCGGCACCTCGACCTCGCGCCCCGCGCGCAGCGCCTCGAGGTGCGCGATCAGGAGCTCCGTCTCGAGCGACTCGGGGTGGTCGAAGTTGAGCTGGCAGCGTTCGTCGTACGAGAGGTCCAGTCGATCGCGGTAGTAGTTGTCGTGCTGCAGGATCGAGACGGCCTCGGACCCGAGCGCCTCGACGATGCTCTTGGAGACCGTGGTCTTGCCCGAGCCGGTCCCGCCGGCGACGCCCACCACGTAAGTCATGCGGACCGAGGAGATAGCAGCTCCGGGCGGCGCAGGGAATGCGCGGAATTTGACCCCCCGTTGGGGGCGGGCTACCCGAGGCTCTGCCCATGAGCGACCAGGACGAGAACGACGCGACGCTGCAGGATCACGAGCCGCCGGCCGCGATGGTCGCCGCCGCGCCGCCGCCGCCGCGCGGCAAGCCGCTCTGGCGCCGCGCGATCGGTGTCGGCCTCAAGATCGCGGTCTCGGCCGCGGGCCTCTACCTCGTGTACGGCCAGGCGCTCGGCCGCGACGGCTTCGACGAGCTCACCGCGCACCTCGCCACCATCCGCTGGGAGTGGTTCGGGCTGGCGGCGCTCATGCAGCTCACCGCGATCGGCTTCTCGATCACGCGCTGGCGCCTGCTCCTCGGCGGTCAGGGCATCCACGCGCGCTGGAGCTTCCTCGTCCCGAGCTTCTTCATCGGCCGCTTCTGGGGCGCGTTCACGCCGGGGGGCCTGGGCCTCGACGGCTGGCGCCTCTACGACGTCGCGACGCAGAGCAAGAAGCCCGCGCGCGCGGTCGCGGTGACCACCGTCGAGAAGATCCTCGGCCAGCTCGCGTTCGGGATCGTCGTCGTCTTCGCGAGCCTCTGGGGCCTCGAGATGATGGGCGTCGAGGGGCTCCTGCTCGTCAACGGGTTCTTCGTGGTGCTCGTGACGGTGGGCCTCACCTTCCTCGCCAAGCCGCAGGTGTTCCGACCGCTCTTCCGCATGCTCCCCGCGCAGGTGCAGCCCCGGCTCCAGACGCTGCTCGACGCGGTGAGCGCGTACCACGGCCGCGTGAAGCTCCTCGGGATCGCGGTGTGCTGCGGCGTCGCGGTCCACGCATTCAACAACCTCATCTACGTGAGCGCGGCCCAGGCGATGCGCCTGCCGCTCACCCCCGAGGTGATGTTCTTCGCGAGCTCGATCGTGATCATGAGCACGATCGTCCCGATCTCGCTCAACGGGATCGGCCTGCGCGAGGCGACCGCGGCCGGCGTGCTCGCGGCCTACGGCGTCGCGGCGCCGATCGCCGCCGCGACCTACACGCTGGGCTGGATCGCCGAGATGTGCGTCTCGGCGATCGGCGTGCCGGTGTTCCTCGCGCGCCGCCACGGCTACGAGGCGCGCCTCGAGATCGAGGACGCGGACCGCGAGGACAAGGTCTACGCGGAGATCCCCGAGGTGCCCGCGGAGCGCTGGCCCAAGGTCGCGCGCGGGCTGTGGATCGGCCTGGGGGCGGGCCTCCTCGCGGGGGCGCTCGTCGGGCTCGGCGAGGGCGTCGCGGTGGTCGTCGACGGCGGCGGCCGGGGCGGCTACGGCGTGCTCGCCTACGGCGCCGTCGCCTACGGGATCTTCTGCGCGCTCGGCGGCGCCGCGTTCCTGGCGAGCTCGGCGTGGGTCGGCCGCAAGATGCGCCGCGAGGCGGTGCCGGAGCCCCAGGCGTACGGGCGCCTCACCGCGCTCATCGTGGCGGTGCTCGCGTTCGGGCTCGGCGCCTTCCGGATCCGGCGCGACGTGTTCCACGAGGAGCTCGTGTGGAAGAGCAAGGAAGGGATCTTGCTCCTCCTCGCGTGCCTCGCGGCGGGCGCGGTCCTCTACGTCCTGCTCTCGACCGGGCTGCGCCTCTTCACGAGCGGCAAGGCCGGCCGCTGGATGCTCCGCGCGTGGGGCTCGCCGGCGTTCGTCGCGGCGCTGGTGGTCGCGCTGATCGGGACGACCGTCGCCGCGGGCGAGCCCGCGATGGCGAACGGGCACGGCACGCACCCGCCCGCGCCGCCGGGCGCGCCGAACGTGCTCCTCATCGTGGTCGACACGCTCCGCGCCGATCACCTGCCCGGCTACGGGTACCGCGAGGGCTCGACGCCGAACCTCGATCGGTTCGCAGAGGACGCGGTGCGCTACGACCAGGCGTTCTCGAACGCGAGCTGGACGCGCCCGAGCTTCGCCTCGATCCTCACCGGCCGCTACGCGCGGAGCCACGGCGTGATGGGCAAGGCCGACGCGCTGCCGGACGACGTGGTCACCCTCGCCGAGGCGATGCACGGCCACGGCTACGCGACCCACGGCTGGGTGACGAACTTCAACGTCAACGCGCACTACAACTTCCAGCAGGGCTTCGAGAGCTACCGGTTCCTCGAGCCCGACAACGTGCTCTGGGCGGACGACTCCGCGATCAAGCTCTCGCTGATGCAGGTCGTGCGGCGCGGCTACGAGACGATCACCGCGCGCCTGGGCATCGTCGAGCCGGGCTCGGTGTACCAGGACGCCTCGGTGGTGAACGGCGAGCTCCTCTCGTTCCTCGCGCGCGCGCCCTCGGATCGGCCGTGGCTCGCGTTCGTCGGCTACATGGATCCGCACGATCCGTACTACCCGCACCCCTACGACGGAACCGGCTACGCGCGCGCCGCGCACCAGGCGCCGGAGGTCCGCGAGGCCGAGCACCTGCGCGCGCTCTACGACGGCGAGATCACGTACTGGGACGAGCAGTTCGGCCGGCTGATCGAGGAGCTCCGGCGCCGCGGCCTCTACGACGACACGCTGATCATCGTCACCTCGGACCACGGCGAGGAGTTCGCGGAGCACGGCGGCTTCTGGCACGGCACGACGCTCTACGACGAGCAGATCCACGTGCCGCTCTACGTGAAGCTCCCCGGCAACGAGCGCGCGGGGACGCGCGTCGGGCACTGGGTGCAGAGCATCGACCTGATGCCCACGATCCTGCGCCGCGCGGGGATCGAGGTGCCCGAGGGCGTGCAGGGCGGGAGCCTCGAGGAGGGCTCGACGCGCGTGTACGCCGAGGAGAGCCACGAGGGGAACGTGCTCGAGGCGATCCGCGAGCTCCGCGACTTCGAGGAGCTCAAGCTCATCACCGCGAACGCGGGCAACCCGCGCGGCCTCGAGCCGGTCGAGCTCTACCGCATCGCCGACGATCGGGGCGAGCAGCACAACGTCGCGGCCGACGCGCAGGACCACGTGCAGGCGCTGATCGCGGCGCGCGACGAGGCGCGGGCGCGCGCCGCCGAGGGCGCGGTCGAGGCCACCTCGGTCGAGATGTCCGAGGAGGAGATGCGCCAGCTCTGCCGCCTCGGGTACGTGGACGCGCCGACGTGCTGCGCGCGCGGGATGCTCACCGGCGCGCAGTGCCGCTGAGCCGCGCGCGTAACGAAGCGACCGAGAGGCCGTAGGACGGCCATGCGCTCCGTCGGGCTCGGGCCGAAGCTGATCCTGCTCGCCGGGCTCGTGCCGTTCTCGGCCGGCGTGTCGGGGTACGGCCTCGGCTTCCTCGCGCGCGCGGCCGGACGATCCGATGCTCTCCGCGCTCGGGCCGCTCGGCTTCTCGATCGCCGAGATCGAGCGGGCCAGCGCGCCGCTGGCGGCCTACTTCGAGCTCGTCGGCAGCGTCAACGTCACGGCGGCCGCGGTCTACGTGTGGATCACGTGCTGGTTCGGGCTGCGGCGGCGCGAGCGCTGGGCGTGGTGGGCGCTGGCGTTCTCGCTCCTCTGGGTCGGGGGCAACGATCGGTTCGCGGCCGCGCGCTACACGATCGTGACGGGCATCCCCTTCGTGGTGGCGCCGCTGACGTTCTGCGTGCTGATGGCGGCGGGGCTCGGGCTCACGTACTGCGGCGTGTTTCGAGGGCGACCGACATGAGTGGGGCGTCGCCCGAGACGCGCGCCGCGAGATCGCGGTAGGGGACGAAGAGGAGGCGCCTCCCCTCGCGCTTCTGCTCGAGGAGCGCGTGCTCGACCAACCCGAGGAGATCGGCGCGCGCCGTGGCGTAGGCGACCGCGTGGCTCCGTCGGTGTCCCTCAATCGTGTACGACGCGTACGGATGCCGGAGCGCGTGGCGGAGAAGCGCTTTCTGGCGGTGATTGAGCTCGATGCCGGCGCGCAGCACACTCTCCGTCTCGCGGAGCTCACGGGTGCGGCGCTCGATGTACTCGTGCAGACTACGCACCGCCTCGGCGATGACCTCGAGCTGGTGGACGAAGAAGTACGTCAGGTCGTTCGCGTCGGTCTCGGTGTGCAGGAAGGCCCGCGCGTACTGGGTCCGCGCCCTCAAGATGACTTCCGAGATCGAGAGGAACTCGACGAGCCAGAAGCCGTGCCGCAGCATCGACCAGTAGAAGATCGCGCGAGCGGTGCGGCCGTTCCCATCGACGAAGGGGTGATCGTAGGCCAACCAGAAGTGCAGGGCGATCGCGCGCAAGACGGGATGGACGAACGGCTCGGGCTCTTCGTTCGCAAACCGCAACATACCTTGCAGGCGGGCCGGCAGATCGCTCGCGGCCGGCGGGACGTGGAGCACGCTGCCCTCGGCGTCCTCGACGACCACGTCCTCGTCCGGGCGGCGAAACCGGCCTCCCCCGTCGGCGACGCGCAGGGTGCCGTCGGTCACGCGGGAGTGGAGCTCGAAGAGGATCTCGCGCGTCAGCGGCCGATCGCGGACCTCGCGGATGCGCTGCATCGTGAGGAAGTTGTTGAGGATCATCCGCTCGGAGCGATCGCGCGGCGGTCGCTGGCTCCGGAGCATCTCACGGGCCACCTCCCGTGTCGTGGCCGCGCCTTCGAGCTGGCTCGAGGTGATCGCCTCTTCCATCAGCGAGCGCACGACATACTCGTCGCGCGCACCGACGCCGAGGGGCTCGGGCACGCGCAAGACACCGCCTGCCTGCATGGAGAGCTCGTGGAGGCGACGCTCGATCGAGCCCGTGAGGACGAACTTGAAGGGCGCTCCCGCGGGGTCGATGAGCCCGGGGAGAACCCGAGATCGCATGTCGCGCTGCATGCGGAGGGAGCACCACCAGTCCTCGCGGCTGAGCTCCGGAGGATCGGGCGCGCGATGTCGCACATCCTCCCAATGCAGGTACCTGCCTCCGATGAGACCGTCGGTTCGAACCGCAGCCTCGAGGATGCCCAGGTAGCGAGGCGCCTCGGCCCGAGGGTCGGGCAGCGCCGGGGGTCGAGGGGGGATCCGCACGGCGGTTACTATCAATTCATCTCGAACTGATAGCAAGTGGAGAGGTCCGGGCGGGTCGGGACATGCTATCCCGGCCCGCCATGAGCGGGGCGATGCGGATTACGGACGTTCTCAAGATGGACCCCACCGGCCTGAAGGCCATCGAGGTCACGGTGGAGGGCTGGGTGCGCACGCGGCGCGACAGCAAGGCGGGGCTCTCGTTCGTGCACGTGCACGACGGGTCCTGCTTCGCCCCGCTCCAGGTCGTGGTGGCCAACACTCTGCCGAACTACGAGACCGAGGTCTTGCGGTTGACGAGCGGGTGCGCGGTGCGAGTCCAGGGGGCGCTCCATCCGTCGCAAGGCAAGGACCAGAAGGTCGAGCTGATCGCCCGGAAGCTCGACGTCGTGGGCTGGGTCGACGATCCCGACACGTACCCGATGCCGCAGAAGCGGCACACCATGGAGCACCTGCGCGAGCACGCGCACCTGCGGCCTCGCACGAACCTCATCGGCGCGGTCACGCGCGTGCGGCACTCGCTCGCGCAGGCGGTGCACCGCTTCTTCTGCGCGCGCGGGTTCTTCTGGATCCACACGCCCATCATCACGACGAGCGACGCCGAGGGCGCGGGCGAGATGTTCCGCGTCTCGACGCTCGACCTCGCGAACCTCCCGCGCACGCCCGACGGGAAGATCGACTTCACGCAGGACTTCTTCGGCCGCGAGGCGTTCCTCACGGTGAGCGGCCAGCTCAACGTCGAGGCGTACTGCCTCGCGATGAGCAGGGTCTACACCTTCGGGCCGACGTTCCGCGCCGAGAATTCCCACACGCGGCGCCACCTCGCCGAGTTCTGGATGATCGAGCCCGAGCTCGCGTTCGCGAGCCTCGAGGACGACGTGGAGCTCGCGGTGTCGTTCCTCCAGTCGATCTTCCGCGACCTGCTCGCGGAGCGGCGCGACGACCTCGAGTTCTTCGCGAGCCACGTGGACACCGCGGAGCCCCGGTGCATCGAGCGGCTCGAGCGCCTCGTGAGCGCGAAGTTCGAGCGCATGACCTACACCGAGGCGATCGCCCAGCTCGAGAAGGCCAAGACCACGTTCGAGTTCCCGGTGCGCTGGGGCGTCGATCTCCAGTCCGAGCACGAGCGCTGGCTCACCGAGGAGGTCGTGAAGGCGCCCGTCGTCGTCACGGACTACCCGCGCGAGATCAAGGCCTTCTACATGCGGCAGAACGAGGACGGGAAGACCGTCGCCGCGATGGACGTGCTCGCGCCGGGCATCGGCGAGATCATCGGCGGGAGCCAGCGCGAGGAGCGCCTCGACGTGCTCGACGCGCGCATCCGCGCGATGGGGCTCGAGCCGGACAGCTACTGGTGGTACCGCGATCTCCGCAAGTACGGGACGGTGCCGCACGCCGGTTTCGGGCTCGGGTTCGCGCGCGCGATCCAGTACGCGACCGGCGTCGAGAACATCCGCGACGTGATCCCCTTCCCCCGCGCGGCCGGCCAGGCCGACTTCTGATAGATCGGGGTCGTGGATCGCCAGTACAGCGACGAGGAGGTCGAGGCGATCTTCCGTCGCGCCCTCGAGCGTCAGCTCGACGAGGAGGACGGCTACGGCCACGACGAGCTCGTCGCGGCGGCGCGCGAGGTCGGGCTCTCCGACGCGCAGGTCGATCGCGCGGTGCGCGAGATCGCGGCCGAGCGCGGCGAGGGCGCGCTCCGCGAGCGCGTGAAGAAGCGCCAGCGGGAGCGCTGGCTCCGGCACCTCGTGACCTACGTCGTGGTGATCGGCGGGCTGCTCGGCCTGCACGCGCTCGGGCTGATCGGGGCGATCGCGATCTGGGCCGCGTTCCTGTGGGGGATGGGCCTCGCGCTCCACACGTTCTCGGCGCTCCGCGGCCCGAGCGACGAGGCGGTCGAGAAGGAGCGCAAGAAGCTGAACCGCAAGGCGCGCCGGGCCGCCGCGGCGAGAGCGCGCGCGGAGGCGCGGCAGCGCAAGGAGGAGGAGCGCGCCGCGCGGCGCGCGCAAAAGGACGCGTCGAGCGCGGCCGGCGACGAGCTCGAGCGCGTGATCGAGGAGGGCGTGACGCTGCTGCTGCGCGCCGCGGCCGAGAAGCTGCGCGAGGCGAACCGGGGCCCGGCGCCGCGCCCCAAGACCGCGTTCGACGACTTCGTCGCGGACAAGAAGGCCGGCCGCGCCCGCGACGCCAAGCGCGATCCCGTCGTCACGCCGCCGCCCGCGCGCGAGCCCGTGCGCGCGCGCGTGGAGGCGCCCGACGAGGAGCCCTCCGAGGTCGAGCCCGAGAGCGCCCGCGGCGAGCGGTCCCGGCGCCGCTGAGGGGACGGCGCCGTCCCGCTCTTGCTACCGTCGGCGGATGCGACGACTGATGACGACGATCGCGATCGCGATCGCGGGGGCCCTCGCCACCGGCTGCGCGGAGACCTGCGAGTCGCGCTGCGAGGCGGGCAAGGACGAGGGCTGCGTGGTGGAGACCACGGTCTGCGAGTCCTTCTGCGCGGCCGCCGAGGAGCAGGCCGAGCTCGCGCGCCAGCGCGCCTCGATGGCCGGCTGCTCGAGCCAGCACGCGGCCGTCGAGAGCTGCCAGGACCGGCTCGAGGTCTGCGCGCCGGGCTGCGGCGCCGAGGCCTCGGCGCTCTCGTCGTGCATGGCCGCCTACTGCGCGGCGAACCCCTGCTGACAACTCAGTTTGCTCGATTCACTTCCCCGTCCTCGAGGTTGCCGACGAGGCGGACGGTCTCGCCCGCGGCGACCTCGAAGGTGGTGCGGGCCTCGCCCGCGAGGTCGGGATGGCGCAGCGAGAGGGCGTGGCGGCCCGTCCGCACGGCGTGGCCGCGCACGGGGGTCCAGCCGAGGAGGCGACCGTCGAGGTAGGCCTGCGCGGGCTGCACCGAGTTGACCTCCAACGTCCCGCGGGCGACGGGTCGCGGCGCGGGCACCGCCTCGGGCGGCGGCTCGATCTCGGGCGGCGGGTCGGGCGGCGGCTCGTCGACCTCGTCGGGCGGGGCCTCGGGCGGATCCTCGGCGGGCGGCTCGCCCCCGGGGGCGCGCGCGGCGTCCGGGACCACCTCGCGGAGCGTGGGCTCGGGCGCGCGAGGCCACGCGAGCCACGCGAGCCCGCCCGCGGCGAGCACGGCGAGCAGGCCGAGCTCAAGCCGACGCGAGGGCCGCGCGGCAGGACCTGGGGCAGAGGCGACGGGCTCCGCTCGTTCCGAGGCGTCGGCCTCCGGCGGCTCTTCCGCGGGGCCCGGCGCCGCCGACGCGCGATCGAGCCGCGTCGTCCCCGGCTCGTCCTCCCGCGCGGGCACCGGCGACGCGCGCTCCAGGCGCGCGGTCCCGACCTCCTCCATGTCGTCCTCGAGCGCGGCCACGGGCGGCGGCGACGCGCGGTCGAGCTTCGCGGTCCCTGGCTCCGGCGCGAGGTCGGCGCTCGCGCGCGCGCCCACGGGGCGCGTGCCCTCGAGCAGCTCGTCGAGGACGCGGCTCGTCGCGAGCGTCTGCACCTCGACCTCGCCCGAGCGCGGCGCGTCCTCCGGCTCCTCGTCGCGGCGCAGAGGGGGGGGCGCGCTCGCGCGGCGCGCCCACTCGCCGAGCTCGGGGCCCACGCCCTCGGGCGCGTGCGCGGCGACCCACGAGCGGAGCGCGCGGCCGAGCTCGCGCGCGCTCGCGAAGCGGCGCTTCGGATCGCGGGCGAGCGCGCGATCGACGATGCGCGCCAGCGCGTCGGGCACGCCGTCGTCCGGGTAGAAGTCCGGACCGTCGAAGGTGAGCACCTCCCTGGCCTCCTCGACCGTGCGCGCGAAGAACGCGCGCCGGGCGGTCAGCGCTTCGAACAGCACCGCGCCGAGCGAGAACACGTCCGTCGCCGGACCGAGCGGCTCGCCGTTCGCTTGCTCGGGCGACAGGTACCCGGGCGTGCCGAACAGCGCCATGGCGCCCTCTCCGCTCGCGGGCGCCGCGATCCCGAAGTCGAGGAGGCGTGCGTGGCCCTCCTCGTCGACCATCACGTTCCGCGGCGTCACGTCGCGGTGCACGATCCCGAAGCGCTCGTGCGCGTAGTGGAGCGCGTCCCCGATCTGCGCGCCGAGGTGCGCGACGAGCGCGGGCGGCATGGGCCCGTCCGCGAGGAGCTCCGAGAGCGTCGCGCCCGCGACGTGCTCCATCGCGAGGAAGTACACGCCGTCCACCACGCCGAGCTCGAAGACCGGCGCGATGTGCGGGTGGCTCATCTGCACCAGCGTCTTGGCCTCCTGCACGAACATCTCGACGAAGCGCGGATCGGACGCGAGCTCGGGCAGGACCTGCTTCACCACGAGCCGCTTCTCGAAGCCGCCGAGCCCGCGGAGCCGCGCGAGGAACACGCGCGACATCCCGCCGCGCGCGATCTCCTCGTCGAGCAGGTACTTGCCGAAGCTCTTGACGGGCGAGGCGGTCACGGTCTCTTGCCTGGTAGGATCATAACGGATGCGCACCTCGCACGCGCTCGCCCTCGCACTCTGCGCCGCCGGCTGCGCGCGCGAGCCGACCGAGGTGCGCCTCGTCCTCGTGCCCGCGCAGGCGATCGGGTGCCAGCCCACGGAGGTCCAGAGCGTGGTGCTGCGCCCGCTCGGCGACTCGCCCGCCGAGGCCCGCGCGAGCGTGCGGCTCGACCTCGGGATCGTGTCGACGATCGACTCCTTCCCCGCCTCGACGGAGCAGGTGTCGGTGCGCGCGGAGGGGATCATCGAGCGCATCGGCGGCGGCGAGGAGCCGTGGCTCGGCGGCGGCGTCGCGATCCTCGGCGCGGGCGACGCGCTCGTGGTGCCGCTCCTGCGCCTGCGCCGCGCGTGCGCGCTCTCGGACACGCGCGCCGGAGTGCCGGACGGCGCGGCGGTCGCCGCGCTCGACGACGGACGGCTGGTGATCGCGGGCGGCGATCGGGGCCTCGCCGACCTGCGCCTCGTGATCGTGCGCTCCGGCGACGCGCTCGCGCGCACCGTGGATCTCCCCGCGGCGCGCCCGCGCATCGACGGGACCGCGACCGCGCTCGACGGCGACCGCGTGCTCCACGCGGGGGGCCTCGGCCGCGAGTCGTTCGAGATCGTGCGCGTCGACGCCGAGGCGGTCGCGGGCGACGGGCTCCTGCGCGGCCCGCGTCGAGAGCACGACGCCTTGCGCCTCCCGGACGGGCGGATCTTGCTCGTGGGCGGGCGGTCCGAGACGGGCGGCGCGCGGCGCGACGCGGAGCTCATCGAGCTCGACGGCGACTCGGGCACCGCGCGGTTCACCGCGGGCGAGCTCGCGGTGGCGCGCATCGCGCCGCGGGTCCTCGGGCTCGACGACGGCACCGTGCTGGTGCTCGGCGGCGTCGACGAGGCGGGCGAGGCGATCGCCGAGATCGAGCGCTTCGATCCCGCGACCGAGACCTTCACCGCGCTCGGCGCGCCGTGGCCTGCGCGGCTCGACGCCGACTACGTGGCCCTGCCGGGCGGGCGCGCGGCGCGGATCGGCGGGCTCGAGGCGGGCACGTGGTCGCGCGCGGTCTCGGTGCTGCTCGAGCGCGGCGAGACGCACGCGCCGCTCGGCGCGGTGCTGCACGCGGTGCTCGAGCGGCCGCGCGGCGTGAGCCTCGGCGACGGACGGCTCCTCGTGATCGGAGCCGCGAGCGGCGCGCCGGCCGCGCAGATCGTGGACCCCGGCCAGAGCCGCGACGCGCTCGAGGCGGGTCGTGAGACGATCGACGTCGGCCGGGTGCCGACCCACGCCCTGCGCCTCGTCGACAGCGTCCTCGCGCTCCTCGACGGGGATGGCGTGTCGCTCTTGCGCGTCGATCTGAGCGGGCCCTTCGACGATCCCTCGGCGAGCATCAGCCCCGCACAGGAGAACCAGCGCGCGGAGCTCTCGCTCGACGCGCCCGATCGCTGGCGCGGCGAGGGCGATCTCCTCGTGGCGGCGGTCGACGGGGCCCGCTTCGAGCTCCCGAGCTCGCGCTTCGCCGACGTGCGCGTCGAGCTCGCGTCGGAGGGCGCGGTGGAGCTGCTCCTCACGCGCGAGGGCGCGAGCCCGCTCGCGATCGCGCTGGACGGAACCGAGGCGCGCCTCGGCGACTGTGCGATCGCCCTGGACGGACCGCTGATCGCCGAGCGCGCAGGCGCGGAGCTCCGCCTCGCGAGTGGAGCGAGCACGCGGACTTGCCCCCTCGCCACGTCGACCCGAGTGGGCATCGCCGTCCGGGCCGTGCGCGGCGGCGGGGTGCGACGCCTCGCCGTCGCCCGGCTATGAGCCCCGGGGC
>JAYRVK010001368.1:0-3038 GCA_041918555.1 Sandaracinaceae bacterium | reverse complement strand
GAGGAGGCGCGCGCGATCGTCACCGCGGAGCTCGGCAAGGAGATCGAAGAGGTCTTCGAGGGCTTCCCGGACGCGCCCCTGGCCGCGGCCTCGATCGCGCAGGTCTACAAGGCCCGGCTGCGCGGCGGCGACGGCGCGTGGGTGGCGGTCAAGGTCCAGCGCCCGGGGCTCGAGAACAGCCTGATCGAGGACCTCGCCGTGCTCGTCCAGCTCTCCGGGCTCGTCGATCGGCTCGTGCCCCCGTACCGGCGCCGCATGGTGCACCGCGTGGCGGAGGAGTACGCGAAGCGCGCGCGCGGCGAGCTCGACTTCCTCGCGGAGGCGAACGCCATCGAGCGCTTCGCCGAGGTACTGACGACCCTCCCCGAGTTCCGCGCGCCCGCGGTGCACCGACACCTGTGCACCTCGCGGCTCCTGGTGATGGAGTGGATCGAGGGGCGGAAGCTCGGCTCGGTGAAGAGCGCGGAGGAGCTCTCCGCGCTCGGGTTCGAGCCCGCGAGCTTCGCGCGCGCGATGCTGAAGCTCCAGGTCTCGATGTCGTACGAGCACGGCTTCGTGCACGGCGACACGCACCCGGGGAACATCATCCTGCAGGAGAGTGGCGAGATCGCCCTCATCGACTTCGGCCTGCACGGGCACGTGCCGCGCGCGCTCCGCGACAAGATGCTCGAGATCATCTTCAGCCAGGCGAGCGGGCGGATCGACGACGCGGTGGCGGCGTTCGTGGAGGTCTTCCAGCCCGATCCGACGCTCGACGTGGAGGCCTTCAAGAAGGAGCTGCGCGCCGTGCTCGCCGCGGCGCAGGACGTGCGCACGCTCGAGGAGGGCCGGCTGACCGAGCAGCTCATCCAAGGCGTGCGGGTGGGCGCGCAGTACCGCCTGAAGGCCCCATCGGAGCTCTTCATGGTGGTCCGCAACCTCACCATCGTGGAGGGCATCGTCCTGCGCTACGCGCCGGACATCGATCTGCTCGCGGAGATGAAGACCATCACCGGCGCCATCATGCGCCGCCGCCTCTTCGGGGCCTCCATGCAGGAGGAGCTCGAGATGCTCGCGCCGCAGATCTTCTTCACGCTGTCGAAGCGACCCAAGCTCGCCGAGAGCCTGCTGCGCATGGAGCGGTCCTTCTCCGACGCGAAGAACCTCGGGGACTTCCTGCGGCGCGAGGAGGTGATCCGCGACCCCGCTCCTCCGCACGTCGGTGCGTGGTGGGGCTACGCCCTGGTCGCGGCGCTGGGCGTGCTCGCCGGGATCGCGCTCCAGCTCGCGATCGGGGGGTGAGGGAGACCCATTGCGCGCGCGCCCCGCCGGCCCGATGGTGCGCTCGTGGTGCTGTCCTTCGACAACTCCTTCGTCCGCGAGCTGCCCGCCGATCCGGTCGAGGGGAACCATCGCCGCCAGGTCTCGGGCGCCTGCTACTCGCGCGTCGCCCCGACGCCGGTGTCGGCGCCGCGCCTGATCGCGTGGTCGCGCGAGGTCGCCGAGCAGCTCGGGCTGCCGCCCGAGGCCCGTGAGGATCCGGCGCTCATCGAGGCGCTCGCGGGCAACCGCGTGCTCGAGGGGATGGCGCCGTACGCCGCGTGCTACGGCGGCCATCAGTTCGGCAACTGGGCCGGGCAGCTCGGCGACGGCCGCGCCATCACGCTCTGCGAGGTCGTCCCGCGCCCCGGCGAGCGCTACGAGCTCCAGCTCAAGGGCGCAGGCCCGACGCCCTACTCGCGCACCGCCGACGGGCGCGCGGTCCTGCGCTCGAGCGTGCGCGAGCTGCTGTGCTCGGAGGCGATGCACCACCTCGGCGTCCCGACCACGCGCGCGCTCAGCCTCGTGGCGACCGGCGACTCCGTGATGCGCGACATGTTCTACGACGGCCGCGCGGCGCCCGAGCCCGGCGCGATCGTGTGCCGCGTCGCGCCGACCTTCGTGCGCTTCGGCAACTTCGAGATCTTCGCCGCGCGCGAGGAGCACGACGTCTTGCGCCGCCTCGCGGACTGGACGATCACCACGCACTTCCCCGAGCTCGGCGCGCCCTCGCCCGAGGTCTACGCCAAGTGGCTCGAGACGATCGCGGCGCGCACCGCGGAGATGGTCGTCGGCTGGATGCGCGTCGGCTTCGTCCACGGCGTGATGAACACCGACAACATGTCGATCCTCGGGCTCACCATCGACTACGGCCCCTACGGTTGGCTCGACGACTACGACCCGGACTGGACCCCGAACACCACCGACGCGGGCGGCCGGCGCTATCGCTACGGGCACCAGCCGCGCGTCGCGTTCTGGAACCTGATCCGCCTCGCGAACGCGATCCTCCCGCTCGTCGGCGAGCCCGCGCCGCTCGAGGCCGCGCTCGACGCCTACCCCGACGCGCTCGCGCGCGGCCAGCGCGCGATGATGGCGGGCAAGCTCGGGATCCTCGACTGGCGGCCCGACGAGGACGACGCGCTCGCCGAGGAGCTCTTCGCGGTGCTCCGCCTCGCGGAGACCGACATGACGATCTTCTACCGCCGCCTCGCGACGCTCGGCGCGGGGGATCGCGACGCGAGCGACGAGGCCCTGATCGCGAAGCTCGCCGACGCGTACTACGCGCCCGACGCGCTCGACGCCGAGGCGCGCGCGCGGACCGCCGCCTGGCTCCGCCGCTGGCTCGCCCGCGCGAGCGAGGACGGCGCCCCCGACGCGGCCCGCAAGGCGCGCATGGACACGGTCAACCCGAAGTACGTGCTCCGCAACTACCTCGCGCAGCTCGCGATCGACGACGCGGAGAAGGGCGACCCCGCGCTCGTGAACGAGCTCCTCGACGTGATGCGCGACCCCTACGGCGAGCAGCCCGGACGCGAGCGCTTCGCGGAGAAGCGCCCCGAGTGGGCGCGGCACCGCGCGGGCTGCTCGATGCTGTCCTGCAGCTCCTGATCGAACGCAAGTCGACTTGCAGGGTGGCGGCCGCGGATCGCGGGCTCCATGCTCCGCGGCGTGAGCGAGGACTACTCCGAGGGCGCCGTGTGCCGCCCGAACTTCAGCGGCCCGGGCCGGCGGCGCCGGCG
>JAYRVK010001367.1:0-3407 GCA_041918555.1 Sandaracinaceae bacterium | reverse complement strand
GGGGCGCCGACCTGCACCGACGCGAGCTACTGCGTGCTGGCGCCGTTCCCGCCGCTGCCCGCGACCGCCCCCCCCCCGGCCGCGCCGCCGTCGCCGCCGGCGGCGCCACGCGCGCCCCCTCCGCCCCCCGCGCCCGAGCGCTCGAGCGGCGGCTGCGCCGTCGCGCCCTCCCCGGCTGGCGGCGCGCTCGCGCTCGTCCCGCTCGCGCTCGGCGCCCTCGCCCGGAGGCGACGATGCGCTACCTGACAACTTTGCTTGCAATACTCGCGATGACTGCGCCCGCGCGCGCGCAGGAGATCACCCGCCTCGAGAGCGGCTGGACGATGACGACGCGCCTGGGCCGACTCACCGACGTGAACGCCGTCGCGTGCACCGGGGATCGCGCCGCGGCCCGGGGCTGGAGCGGGCAGGTCGCGGTCTTCGAGGGCGGCGCGTGGCGCTCGCTTCCCGAGATCCCGGGCTGGACGGAGGGCCGCACCTACGGGACCGAGCTCGCCATGGCGCCGCGCGGCGCCTCGGTGCTCGCGGAGGCGTCGGGGCGCATCGCGGAGTGGAGCGGGCAGGCGTGGACGGTCCTCGAGATCCCGGGCGGCGAGCGGTACGAGCGCCTCGGCGGGATCCTCGCCCTCTCCGCGTCGGAGGCCTACGTGGTCGGCCGCGGTTCGATCGGGCGGCGCGACGGCGCGCGCTTCGTGCGCCACGACCCAGGCACCTGGCGGGATCTCTCGGCGGTCGCCGGCGCGAGCGGCCGCGACCTCTGGATCGCCGGGCAGGGCGGCACCGCGATGCGCTGGGACGGCCGCGCGTGGACGCGCACGGCCACCCGGACGGAGTCGTGGATCGATGGCCTCACCGCCGACGGCGCGACGGTCTGGGCGTGGACCGGCGGCCGGCACGGGCGGCGCGTCTATCCTGGGGAGCCGGCGATCCTCCGCTGGGACGGCCGCGCGTGGAGCCCGGTCGCGAGCCCGAGCGACGAGTCGGTGACCGCGATCGCCGCGCGCGCCGGCCGGACGTGGGCGCTCACGGCCACGGGGCTCTTCGAGCGGCGCGGCGAGGCGTGGGCGCCGGTCCTCACGCCCGCGGAGATCGGCGACGATCGCCACCTGCCGATCGACGCGTGCGCGACGGACACGCACCTCGTCGTCGGCGCGGGGCTCGGGACGGTGTTCCACCGGCCGCTCTAGCCCTGGGCGTGCAACGCGGGCGATCGCGCTGCCCACTCATGGGCCACGACGTGTCGCCTCTCGCGCCGCCGTTCTATGCTTCGCCCGTGGCTCGCGCCGGCCTGTCGATCGCGCTCGTCCTCGCCGCGCTCGGCTGCGGCGCGCGGACCGGCACGATCGACGATCACCACGACGGCCGCGAGCGCCCGGTGCCCCTGCCCGAGGTGTGCAACGGGCTCGACGACGACCTCGACGGCCTGGTGTCGATCGGCGTGCTCGACGGAGGTCCGCTCTTCGACGCCGATCTCTTCGTCGACGAGGACTTCCGCGACGAGCTCGGCCGCTACCTCCACCCGACGCACTGCGGGGCCTGCAATACGCCTTGCGTCGCTGCACCGCCCGCGCTCGCGGTCGACTGCGCGCTGATCGAGGAGTCGCCGACCTGCGTCGCCACCGCCTGCGAGCCCGGCTTCGCCCCCTCGCGCACCGGGCGCTGCGTCCCGATCTACGACCGGCTGTGCCTGCCGTGCGCCGACGACGGGGACTGCGGCGATCTCGTCGAGGCCTCGTGCGCGCTCGTCGGGGGGGAGCGGCGCTGCGCGGTCGCGTGCACGCTCGGCTGCCCCGAGGGCTACGCCTGCGCGGGGGACGTGTGCGCGCCCGCCGGGGGGAGCTGCTCGTGCGACCCGGGAGACCGCTTCACGCTGGCGTGTGCGCTCTTCGATCCGGACGGGAACCGATGCCCCGGCGCCACGACGTGCGACGACGGCGTGATCGGTGAGTGCCTCGCGCCGATCGAGGACTGCGACGAGGTCGACGACGACTGCGACGGCCTCGTCGACGAGGGCTACCGCGACGAGCGCGGCGCGTACTCGCTCGACATCCACCACTGCGGCGAGTGCGGCGTCGACTGCACGCTGAGCATGGTGCCCGAGGGCGACCTCGTGTGCGGCGGCGATCCCTTCGCGCCGACCTGCGTGCTCGCGTGCCCCGACGCGCTCGACGGCGTGATGCCGGGCGATCGGATCGACGCCGACCGCGAGGTCGCGACCGGCTGCGAGTGCACCGTCGGGTCGCTCCGCGACGAGCCGGGCCCGGTCCGCGCCGAGGGCGAGGACCTCGACGTGAACTGCGACGGCGCCGACGGCGTCGTCGTGCAGAGCTTCTACGTCGCCCCGGACGGACGCGACGGCGGGCCCGGCTCGCCGACGCGGCCGCTCGCCACGCTCGCGGTCGCGGTCCAGCGCGCGCTCGAGTCGCTCTCGACGCCGCGCCCCCGGCCGCACGTGTTCGTGGCCGCGGGGATCTACGCGGAGTCGGTGGAGCTGCCCGACGGCGTCCTCGTCCACGGCGGCTACCGCCGCGACTTCCTCGCGCTCGATCCCGACGGGTTCCGCGTCGAGGTGCGCGCGCCCTCCGACACGACCGCCCCGGGCGGCGCCGCGATCGTCGCGCGCGGCGCGGGCGTCACGCCGACCGTGCTCGAGTGGCTCGAGGTCCGCGGCCTCGACGCGGCCACGCCGATGCAGGCGACGTTCGGGATCTACGCGCTCGACGCGGGCGAGCAGCTCGCCCTGCGCTCGATCGCGGTGCGCGCGGGCGTGCCGGGGGACGGGATGCCGGGGACCGACGGCGTCGCGGGCCGCGCGTTCGAAACCGCGCCGGCCGCGGGCGACGTCCCGCGCGGCGCGATGGAGGACGGCAGCCACGCGTGCCTCCCGGGACCCGCGAACATCGTCGCGGGGGGCGCGGGCGGGCGCAACGCGTGCGACGGCGTCGACGTGCACGGCGGCGACGGCGGCTCGCCGCGCTGCCCCGAGTTCGCGACCTTCCAGCCCGGAGGCGACCCGGGCGCCGGCGCGGGCGCGGTCCCCGGCGGCGCGGGCGGCGCGGGCGGGCAGGACTCGACCGGCCCGATCATGGGCATCAGCTGCGCCGAGCCGGTGTGCTGCGGGCTCGCCGACTTCACGGTGCCGGGCGACTTCCAAGGCCCCCAGCCCGGCCAGCCGGGGAGCGGCGGCGCGCACGGGGCGCCGGGCGCGGGGTGCCGCGACGCGTTCGGGCGCTTCATGGGCGACGCGTGGGCCGGCGACGCGGCGAGCGGCGGCTCGGACGGGCGGCCCGGGAGCGGCGGCGGCGGCGGCGGCGGCGGCGGCGGCGCGGTGATGGAGTGGTTCGACGGGGTCTGCGAGTTCGCCGACGGGCTCGGCGGAGGCGGCGGCGGCGGCGGCTCCGGCGGCT
>JAYRVK010001366.1:0-5905 GCA_041918555.1 Sandaracinaceae bacterium | reverse complement strand
CGGCCGGGTGGTCGCGGGCAGCGGCGTCACCGGCGGGACCGCCGGCGGCACCGAGTCCTTCACCCTCAACCAGGGGGACGTCGTCCAGCTCGTCGGCGGTGCACCGAGCACCTGCACCCCCGGCTTCACCGACACCGTCGGCAGCGGCGTGACCGTCTCGTATTGCAACGTCGGCGACGAGTACGACCTCACCGGCACGGAGATCCGCGCGACGGGCCCGGTCGAGGTCATCTCGGGCCACAACTGCGCCTTCGTCCCCTACAACCGCTGGGCGTGCGATCACCTCGAGGAGGCGATGTTCCCCCTCGAGACGTGGGGCACCGAGACGATCGTCAGCGCGACACAGCCGATCCGCTCGGAGCCGAACCTCGTCCGCATCCTTTCGGGCGCGGACGGCAACTCCATCAGCTTCGATCCGGCGCCGCCCGGGGTGAGCGCGACGACGCTCAACCGAGGTCAGATCCTGGAGTTCGAGGCCAGCCAGAGCTTCCGCGTTTCCGGCTCGGCCGCGCTCATGGTCGCGCAGCACCTCGTCGGCCAGGACTACGCGGGCATCTCGACCGCGGGGGAGATGGGCGAGGGCGACCCGGCGATGTCGCTCGGCATCCCGACCGAGCAGTTCCGGACGCAATACAGCTTCCTCGCGCCGACGACCTACACCCGCAGCTACGTCAACGTGACCGCGCCCAGCGGCGCGACCGTCACCCTCGACGGCAGCCCGGTCGGGGGAATGACGCCCGTCGGCGGCAC
Organism: Sandaracinaceae bacterium; assembly: GCA_041918555.1. Lineage (GTDB taxonomy): Bacteria > Myxococcota_A > Polyangia > Polyangiales > Sandaracinaceae > JACKEC01. Next base: position 5,155 of record JAYRVK010001366.1, on the reverse strand, counting down.
CGGCTTCAGCGTGGGCCGCGTGATGATCACGGGTGGCCCGCACAACATCTCGAGCGATCAGCCCTTCGGCATCGTGGTGTACGGGTTCGGCTCGTACACGAGCTACATGTATCCGGGCGGCCTCGACTTCGAGGAGATCAACCCGCTGATCTGAGGCGGCGCGCGAGCCGCGCGCGGAGCCCGAGCGCGGCGTGCGCGCCCGCGCTCAGGGCACCGCGGGGGATGCTCTGGTTCACGAGGTGCGGCGCGATCGCGGAGACCATCGCGTCGCCTCCGAACCGCCCGGTGATCGCGCGCGCGAGCCGCGCGCTGGCCCCCCCGACGGGATCGCGGCGCAGGGATGCGAGCACCTGCTTCGAGAACGGATCATCGGCGTGCGCGAGCGCGTAGCGTGCGGCTCGCGCCAGGCCGTGGCGCTCGAGGTGCCGCGCGACGGCGTCCGGGACGAGCGCGAAGCGGCTCGCTACGGCCGAGAAGTCGCGGAGCTGCGCGAGCGCCTCGCGCCCGTGCCGGCCCTTCGCGAAGTTGCCGATGAGGTGCGCGTAGAGGTCACGGGGATCCGGGACGACCACGACGGCGTCGAACAGCGCCTCCTCGATCCGGCCGCGCGCGAACATCCCCGCCCCGTCGAGCGCGTACAGGCCCGGAGAGAACGGGCGGCGGTGGAGGTCGACCTCGAGGCGCGCGGCGGGGCCCCTCGTCGACGACCCGGCGCGCCCCTCCGGATCGATGCGATGCCCCGCGCGGCGCAGCGCGGCGATCGCGTCGTCGTAGCGCCCCGGCGGGACGAGGAGGTCCGCGTCGGAGAGCACGCGATCCGCGGGGTCCTGGTAGACGAGGTGTTGGAGCAGCACGCCCTTGAGCGGCATCGGCACGATGCCCACGCCGTTGAGGAGCCGCACGGCGGCGGCGAGATCATGGCGGGCGACGAGCGCGGCGGCGAGGCGCGCGGTGCGGCTCTGCCCGAGGTGCATCACGCCGAACGATGACGCGTCAGCCCGCGCCCATCCACTTGGCGAGAACGACGGTGACGTTGTCGGGGCCGCCGTTCTGGTTCGCCCGATCGATGAGGCGCGCGACGCCTTGCTTCAGGTCGTTGGTGCTCGTCGCGAGCTCGAGGATCTCGTCGTCGGTGACGGGCCCGCAGAGCCCGTCCGAGCAGAGCACGTACACGTCGCCGGGCAGCGGGTGATCGAGCCGCGTGTCGACCTTCACCGTGTCCTTCATCCCGAGCGCTCGCACGATGACGTTCTTGTGCGGGAAGTTCGCGATCTCCTCCTCGCTCAGCCGCTTCATCTTGATGTAGTCGTTGAGCAGGGAGTGGTCGTCGGTGAGCTGCTCCAACTTCGTCCCGCGGATGCGGTACACGCGCGAGTCGCCGACGTGCGCGATGAGGACGCCCTCGTCGATCACGAGGATCGTCACCACCGTGGTGCCCATGCCGCGCAGCTTCGGCTCGCGCTGCGCGGACTCGTGGATGCGCAGGTTCGCGAGCTTGATCCCGGTGATGAGCCGGTTCTCCTCGTAGCCGCGCGACTTGTCCATCTTGTAGGGCCACGTCGCCTCGGGGTCGGCGCTCGTGGCCTTGAAGAACTCACGCAACGTGTCGATCGCCATCTTCGAGGCGACCTCACCGGACGCGTGACCGCCCATCCCGTCGGCCACGAGGAACAGGTTCTCGTCGTTGATCAGCTCGAAGGCGTCCTCGTTGTGAGTCCGCTTCATGCCGACGTTGGTGTCACCTGCGATCAGGACGCGTGCTCTGGAGCCCACCAGCCGTATCCCTCCGGGATCCCTACCAACCCGCCGATCGAGTGGTCAGTCCGGTCACCAGGACGGGAGCATAACTCACACGCGGGCCGGTTCGGCAAACACGTTTCCGCACCTCACGAGACATCGGCGCGCGAGTCGTCGGAGACCGTGGAGGCATCGTCCGGCCGCCACGGCACGGGGCGACGCGCGAACCGCGCCGGGACGCCGTAGCGCATGATGCAGTAGACCGCGCGGAACGCGTCCTTGAGCCCGATCTTCTTGCCCTCGGCGTAGGTGCGGCCGTGGTAGCTGATCGGCACCTCGTAGACGCGCACGCCGAGCTGAGCGACCTTCGCGGTGAGCTCCGGCTCGATCCCGAAGCGGTCCTCCTCGAGGTGGATCTCGTCGAGCAGCTCGCGGCGGAAGGCCTTGTAGCAGGTCTCCATGTCGGTGAGGTTGAGGTCCGTGACCATGTTCGAGACGGTGGTCAGCCACTGGTTCGCGACGGAGTGCCAGTAGTAGAGGACGCGGTGCGCGCCGCCGCCGGCGAAGCGGCTGCCGTACACGACGTCCGCGTGCCCAGCCATCAGCGGCTCGAGGAGCTGGGCGAAGTCGCTCGGGTCGTACTCGAGATCGGCGTCCTGCACGACCACGAAGCGGCCTCGCGCCTCCGAGAAGCCCGTGCGCAGCGCCGCGCCCTTGCCGCGGTTCTTGTCGTGGAGGATCACGCGGACGCGCGGATCGAGCGCGACGCCGCGCGTGAGGAGCTCGCGTGTCCCGTCCGTCGACCCGTCGTCGACGACGACGATCTCGATCGAGTCGACGGGGGCGGTGAGGACGCGCCGGAGCGCCGCATGGATGGTGGCCCGCTCGTTGTAGGCGGGCACGACCACGCTGAGGGTAGGCCGTTCGGGCATCGGGGAGGCTCATGCCAGCTCGGCGTGCGAATCGCAAGGGTCGTCGGCGGATTGCCAGGGCCGCGCCAGCCGTGTAATCCGACGCGCATGCAGGACGACGCCTCGGGGGACCTCATGGCGATCGTGGCCTCCGCGGCGGAGCACCTCCGCCACGAGCTCGACCTCGGGAACCCGCTGCTGCCGCGCCTCGAGGCCCGGGCCCCCACGCAGGCACCGAGCCCCGCGCCCGCGCGCGTCGAGGCACCCCGCGTCGACGCGGTCGCTCGCCCCCGGCTCGAGGTGCTCGCCGAGGAGTCGCGGACCTGCACGCGCTGCCGTCTGCATCAGGAGCGCACCCAGAGCGTGTTCGCCCGCGGGAGCGAGCGCGCGCCGGTCGTGTTCGTGGGCGAGGGCCCGGGCCACCAGGAGGATCAGCAAGGCCTGCCGTTCGTCGGTCCCGCCGGACAGCTGCTCGACAAGATGATCGCCGCGATGGGCCTATCCGCCGACGAGCTCTACATCTGCAACGTCGTGAAGTGCCGTCCTCCGAACAACCGCACGCCCAACCCCGACGAGGCGGCGGCGTGCCGGCCGTACCTCGAGGCCCAGCTCGAGGTCGTCGCGCCGAAGGTGATCGTCGCGCTCGGACGCTGCGCGGCCGAGAACCTCGGCGCCGAGGGCCGCGGATGGCGCGGTGCCTGGACGACGTGGAAGGGGATCCGCGTGATGTCGACCTACCATCCGGCGTATCTGCTCCGGAGCCCGGAGCAGAAGCGCGTGGTGTGGCAGGATCTGCAGGCGGTCGTGAAGGCGCTGGGCCGCGAGCTCCCGGCGCGAGGCTGAGATGCCCGAGGTCTCCGAAGAAGAAGACGACTTCGTCGACGGGCTCGAGCCGATCGGCTCGCTCGACGACGACGACGAGGGCCTCGACGAGGACGTCCTCGGGCTGGCGCTCGACGACGCCGGGCCCGAGAGCGTGGGGCTCGACGACAGCGCGGGCCTCGACGATCCGGCGGTCTTCGAGCTCGAGCTCCCCCGCGACGAGGACGTGGACGGCGGCGACGGGGACCTCGACGCGATCCCGATCGCCGACGACCTCGACGACGCCGAGGAGTACGGCTGGACCGAGGGCTCCGCGTCGGCGTCGGACGATCGCTGGGAGGACCTCGACCTCCCGAGCCTCGCGCCGATCGGAAGAGACGACGACGGAGGCGCCGAGGGCGTCGAGGAGGTGTTCGACCACTCCGGGGCTCGCGAGGACGACGCGCTGCCCGGACTGCCCGCGCTCGCCGCCGACCTCGACCTCGACGACGACGAGGGCATCGATCTCGACCTCGATCTGCCCGAGCCCCTCGGCGTCGACGAGGCGGCGCTCCCGCCGCGGCTCGACGGCGTGCGCGTCGAGGTCCTGATCGCGGCGCCCACCTTCGACGTCGTGCGCGCCGACGGGAGCACCTGGGCGGCGACGGCCGCGGGCGTGTTCCGCGAGGGGACGCGCTGCGCGGGGATCGGCCTCGAAGGGACGCCGTCCTCCGTCTGTCGCGCGGGCGGGGTCGTCCTCGTCGGCACCGACTCGGGCGTCTTCCGCTCGAGCGACGACGGCGCGTCCTTCGCGCGCGTCGAGGCGCTCGGCGCGGGGCCGCTGCACTTGGTGGCGGAGGCCCACGGCGCGGTCTGGTGCCGGGGCCCGACCGGCCGGCTCCAGCGGAGCGAGGACGGAGGCCTCACGTGGTCGCCGCCGCTGCTCCTGACCAAGGTGGCGGTGCTGGCGGCGCCGCGCTGGGGCGTCGTGACGCTCTCGGCGCCCGAGGCGGCGCGCCCGCAGCTCGCGTCGTCGGAAGACGGTGGCGCGCGCTGGGCCGCGAACGACGCACCACCGCTCGAGCGACCGCCGGGCCCGCTCGGCCACTCGCTCGCCGCGAGCGGTCCCTACGTGGCGCTCGCGAGCGCGGCGGATCCGGGGGGGCCGTTCCTGTCGCGCGACCGGGGCCGCACGTGGGTGCGGGTGCCGGGCCTGCCCGCGGTCGAGGCGCTCGCGCTCGGCGAGGACGGCGAGCTCGTCCTCTATGCGTCGCACCCGCTGACCGAGGGGAGCGCGATCGCGCGCCATGTCCCGGACCGCGACGCGGGCTCCGCGCTGCTGCTCGAGGGCGCGGGCGTCGTGTACCGCCTCGTCGTCGATGGAGGCGACGTCCTCGCCGCGACCGCGCGCGGGCTGCTCCGGCTGGTCGGCGGGAGCGCGCGATGAACGAGCGCGAGCTCCTCGCCCGCCTGCGCGCGGGCGCCGGGTCCGACGACGGGGGGCTGGTCGCCGCGCTCGAGCAGGGCCCGGAGTGCGACGACGCGCTGCTCGCGCGCGCGCTGGTCCGCGAGATCTCGCGGCGCGGGATCGCGCGCGTGAAGGTCGGCAAGAAGCGCACGGATCCGCGCGCCGCCGACGCGCCCGAGGTGATGACCGCCGCGGACTCCTCGTTCCTCGGGCGTCTCTCCGCGCCGCGACGGTCGGG
>JAYRVK010001365.1:0-3773 GCA_041918555.1 Sandaracinaceae bacterium | reverse complement strand
CTCTCGTCCGCCGCGATGCTCCGCGTCGAGGCCGAGCGCGTGCTCTTCGTCGGCGCGCGGCCGGGCGGCGTCGCGGGCGTGTGGGTCGCCGACGCCCACGGCGCGCGCTGCGTGACCAACTGCGACCTGCGGACCGGCGAGCCGTGGGGCGATCGGTTCGTCCCTCCGCCGAGCGATCCCGCCTCGCTGGAGGCGCCGTGAGGATCGCAATTCTAATTGCATGCCTGCTCGCGGCTGCACCCGTTCGCGCGCAGACCTTTCGGCGCCCCGTCGCGTGCGACGCGTGCATCGCGAACTGGTACTACTTCGACAACGCGGCGGGCGGGCTGGAGGATTGGAATTGCGCGAGCTCGACCTACGACGGGCACCGCGGCTCGGACTTCAGCCTCGCGGGCGGGAACGGCGCGATCGACGCGGGCCACGACGTGGTCACGGTGGCCGCGGGCACCGTGGTGAGCACCGAGGACGGGCACTACGACCGCTGCACGACGTGCAGCGCGTCGGTGGACTCGCGGTGCGGGAGCGGGTTCGGCTCGGGCTACGGGAACCACGTGGTGATCAACCACGGGGCCTACCGCACGATCTACGCGCACATGCGCACGGGCAGCGTGCGGGTGAGCCCGGGCGACACGGTGAGCTGCGGCCAGACCGTCGGGCAGATCGGCTCGAGCGGCTGCACCACGGGCGCGCACCTCCACCTCGAGACGCGCCCGCTCGGCGGGGCGTACACGACGGCGTTCGATCCCTTCCAGGGCCCGTGCTCGCCGACCTCGCCCTCGCTCTGGACCTCGCAGGGCCCGCACCGCGGGATGCCCGAGCCCGCGTGCGACGGCACGCCGACGTGCCCATCGGGGACCTACCCGATCTGGACCTGCGAGGGCGCGGGCCGGCGGCGCTGCGTCGACGGGATGGACATGACGGAGCCGTGTCCCTATGGCTGCGTGTCGATGCCGGTCGGGACCGACGACGTGTGCGCGGAGCCGCCCGACGCCGACGGCGACGGGAGCCGCGCGGACGCCGACTGCGACGACGGCGACGCGGGCCGCTTCCCGGGGAACGTGGAGGCGTGCGGCGACGGCGTGGACCAGGACTGCGATGCAAGTGATCTTGCCTGTCCGGGGATGGACGCGGGCGTGATCGAGAGCGACGCGGGCGTGATCGAGAGCGACGCGGCGGTGAGCGACGCGGCGGCGCCGCCCGGCCAGGACGCCGCCGTGACGCCGGCGGACGCGGCGGTCGCGCCCGACCCCGACGGCGGCGCGCTGCGCATCGGCTCGCTCCGCGGGACCTGCGCGTGTCGCGCGATCCCCGCCGGCGGCGCGCCCACGTGGGCGCTCGCGATCCTCGCCGGCCTCGCGCTCCGGCGGCGGTAGGCGTCGGTCGCAGGCAGATCCGTCCGCAGGCAGTTTTGTCTGCAGACAGATTCGTCTGCTACGCTCCGGCATGTTCACGGCGAGCCTGCCTGCGCAGCAGCAGGGGTTCCCCGATCGCGCGCCCGCGCTGGCGCGCCTCGAGCGAGCGGTGGAGCGCCTCGCCGCCGGCGCCCCCGAGTGGCTGGCGCGGCTCGACGGGGACCGCCAATCAGTACGTGAAGCGGCTCGGAGACGCCGTGCGCAAGCGCGAGGACGGGCTCTACGAGCTCGACGATCGGGTGTTCGCCATCTGGCTGAGGTGGCGTGCGCCGGGGGGCAGCGTGGTCCCGATGAGCGTCGTCGGCGACGAGGCCGAGCTCGCCACCGCGCGCGCTCTCTCGGCGATGGGCTTCGACCTCGTGTACCAGAGCCGGGGCTCGCGCGGCGCGTTCGACCTGCTCGCGCTGCGCGGCCCGACCCAGCTCGGGGTCCAGGTGAAGCGGAGCCCGCTCCCGCTGCGCTTCACGCGCGCCGCGTGGAGCCGGATGGAGGCCGACGCGAAGCAGTGGGGCTGGCGGTGGGTCGTCGCCGCGGTCGACGCGGACGGATCGGTCGGGTTCCTCGACCCCAAGCGCGTGGTGAAGCGACGCGAGGCCCGGCTCGGCGAGCGCGCGCGCATCGACAACCTGCTGCTCTACCTCGCGTGACTCGCGGGCGCGCCGCGCGTCAGGCGACGTGCTGCCAGAGCGGCCCCGCGGCCCCCGAGGCGCGCAGCGCGCGGAAGAGCCGCGCGTCGAAGCGCACGCCGAGCGCGGGGATGATCCAGCGCTCGAAGCGTGGGTGATGGTCCTCGAGCAGCGCGAGCGTCGCCTCGCGCAGGGCGCGCCGAGCGGGGACGAGCGACGGATCGACCGCCTCGTGATCGTCGGTCCAGACCATCAGGATGGCCGCGAACGGGTCGAGCTCGACGACGAAGTCGAGGCTGCGCCGCACGCTGTCGAGGGTCTCGCCCGGCGTCGCGAGCACGAAGGTGTGGCAGTCGCGCAGCTCCGCGGCGCGGGCGCGCGCGGAGAGCGCGCGGACGTGCCGCGTGGTGAAGCCCTTCTGCAGGGCGGCGAGCACCGCGTCGTCACCCGAGTCGGTGCCGACCTCCATCCCCGCGCAGCCGGCCCGCGCCATGAGCTCGGCGAGCTCTTCGTCGAACGCGATCGGGTTCACGTAGCAGGTCCAGGGGAGGCTCAGGCCGCGCGCGATCATCGCGCGGCAGACCGCCTTGGCGTGCGAGAGCGGCAGGTTGAACGTCGAGTCGACGATGAAGACGTGGCGCGCGGCGCGGCGGCGGGCGAGGTCCTCGAGCTCGTCGGCGACGCGCTCGGGGCTGCGCTGCCGCGACAGCCGCCCCTCGATCTGCGGGTAGGTGCAGTAGGTGCACGCCATCGGGCAGCCGCGCTTGGTCTGCACCGAGTCGGTCCCGCAGCGGGCGTAGTAGCGCGGGTCGATCGCGTCGCGCTCGGGCGGCGCGAGGGCGTCGAGGCGCTGGAAGTCCGGCGCGCGCGGGACCTCGCGCAGCGCGTCGCCCTCGAAGTAGAGCAGGCCTGCGATCCGCTCGAGGCCACCGTTCGCGAGCGCGTCGACGAGCGCAGGGAAGGCGCGCTCGCCCTCGCCGGCGATCCCGTAGTCGGGCCGCAGCGCGAGCATGAGCTCGCGCGGCATGACGCTGAAGCCGCCGCCGCCGAGCACGATCGGCGCGGCCGTGCACTCGCGCAGGGTCGCGATCAGCGCGGCGTACTCGCGGAGGTTGTCCGCGACGCCGGAGTAGTCGGCGCTCTGCACGTTGCGCATGCCCACCGCGACGAGGTCGGGCGCGAACGCCCGGGCGCGGGCCCGCAGGGCCGCGTGCGGATCGCGCTCGAAGCAGAGGTCCCACAGCTCGCGCGCGTGCCCCGGCGGCGTGCTCGCCATCACGTAGAGCAGGCCGAGCGGGACCACGGGATCGGGGAGCTTCTCGCGGTTGAGCGAGACGAAGGCGATCTTCAAGGCACCTCCGAGCGCCCGGAGCATCGGGCCGATCGCGAGGCTCGGCAAGCCGTCACGAGGCCGCGCGCTTCGCGACACGCACCACCGCCGCGATCGCGAGGCCCAGGGCCCACGCGGCGCCGAGGATCGACGCGAGCGAGAGCTGCGAGACGGCGTCCGGCGGGGTGAGCGGCGCCGCGACGGCGAGCGCGAGGCCGGGCACCGCGAGGCTCCACGCGAGCGCGAGGCGCAGGCTCTCGCGGGAGCGGGACGCGGCGATCGCGACGCCCGCGACCGTCGCGCCGGCGAGGGCGGTGCCCAGCGTGATCCCGGCGACGAAGGCCGCCACGCCCTCGTAGTCGACGTAGCCGAGCGATGTCGCGTCGGAGCCGAACAGCCACGCGG
>JAYRVK010001364.1:0-3250 GCA_041918555.1 Sandaracinaceae bacterium | reverse complement strand
GGGCTGCTCGCCTCCTCGAGCGGCGGCGCGCGGTGGCTCGTCGGACGCTGGGCCGACGCGCTCGCGCTCGAGGAGGACGCGCTCGCGATCCTGCGCGGCGAGTGCACCGGCGCCGCGTGGGAGCTCGCGAGCTCGACCATCGTGCTCCTCGACGCGCTGTGGCGCATGGGCCGCTGGCCCGAGCTCCTCGAGCGCTGGCCGGACGTGCTCGCGGACTCGCTGCGCCGCGGTGATCTCCTGCTCGAGATCTACTGTCGCGTGAAGTTCGGCGCGCTCGCTCACCTCGTGGCCGACCGCCCGGACGACGCGGCCCGGGAGGCGAGCGCGGCCCTCGCGCGCTGGTCGCAGTCGGCGTTCACGCTCCTCCACCTCTGGGAGCTGTTCTCGAGCACCGAGGCGCAGCTCTACGCGGGCCGGCCCGAGGCCGCCTACGCGCGCGTCGACGCGATGCGCGGGACCGTGCGGACGTCGGGCCTCCTGCAGCTCCAGATGTACGACGTGACCTGGCGCGATCTCGAGGGGCGGGTCGCGCTCGCGTGCGTCGCGCGGGCGCACGGGCGCCGCCGCGCGAAGCTCCTCGACGAGGTCGAGCGCGCGGTCGCGCGGATCGACAAGACGGGCGCCGCGTGGGGGCGCGGGCTCGCTGGTCTGCTGCGCGCGGGCGCGTACCAGACCGCTGGCGATCGGAAGGCCGCGGCCCACGAGCTCGCCCGCGCGGAGCGCGCGTCGATCGAGGCGGACATGCGCCTCCACGCCGCCGTGGCGCGCGCACGCGCCGCGGAGCTGAGCGGGACGGCCGCGGCGCGCGACGCCGAGCTCGAGGCCCTGGCGGCGCTCGGCCTGCAGCGGCCCGAGCGCTGGCTCGCGCTGCTCGCGCCCGGGGGCCAGGCGGCGTGAGGGCGGGGCTCGCGCTCGCGCTCCTCTGCGCCGCGTGCGGTCCGGAGGAGGTCGCCGACCCGCCCGCGCCGGCCGAGCCCGCGCCCGGGCTCCACGAGGCGCCATCGGGAGACCACGCCGAGCCCGCGCTCCCCGCCTCGCCCGAAGCGCCGCCGGCCGTGGAGGCCCTCGCCGACGCGCCCGCGGAGGGCTGCGTGGTCGCCGCACCTCTGCGTGTGTTCTCCGGCGACGGCTGGGCCGACGTCGCCGCGGCCGAGGGCTCCTTCGTCGTCGCCGGGATCGCGCGCCTCGGGGACGGTGAGCACGCGTTCGCGGCGTCGATCGAGAGCGGGCGCGCGCCGCGCGCCATCGCGCGCCTCGCGCTCGAGGACGACGTGATGAGCGGACATCGCCGCGCGGGTCCCGCGCTCGCCGTCGACGGAGCCCAGGCCGCGTTCGTCTACCCCGATGGAGAACGACAACTCGTCTTGTCGGTGTTCGACGTCGCGGGGAGCGGCCCTCTCCGCCCGTCGCGCGTGGCCACCGGGGCGTCGCTCCAGTTCGCGCCGACGCTCGCGCGCCGCGAGGACGAGTGGCTCGTCGCCTGGACCGACCAGGAGGGGGGCGGTCGCCGGGTCCTCGCGACCCGCGTCGCGAACGGGCGCGCCGCGGCGCCGACGGACGTCACGCCCTCGGCTGGCGGCGCGGCGTCCCCCACGTTCGTCGCGGGCGCCGACGCCCCGCGCCTCGTCTACGTCGACGCGCGCGAGTCGCTGAGCGTGATCCACCGCGTCGACGCTTCAGGCGACGCCTACGGCGCGGCCGAGGTCATCCGCGCGGTGAGCCTCCTGACGGATCCTCCGCACGCCGCGTCGTTCCGCATGCGCGGCGCGGACTGGCTCGTGTACACCGGCATCGGCAGCGTCGCGACGACGGCGGTGGGGCTCGTCGCGCTGGCCGGCTCCCAGCCGCCGACGGCGGTGGTCCGGGGCACCGGGTACGGTGTGCTGTACGTCGACGCCGCGCCGCTCGGCGACGGCGCGGTCCTCGTCGCGGACGTCCCGACCGCGTCGCCGCCCGACGCGCCGCGCGAGGTGCAGCTGCGCACGGTCGACGCATCGGGCGCGCTCGGTGAGCCCATCGCGATCCGCGGTCCGCGCGGTAGCGCGGCGCGCGCGCGCGTCGCGGCGCGGGGCGCGGAGATCGCCGTCGTCTTCTCCGACGCCGACGGCGTCTACGCGGCGCTGGCGCGCTGCGCGCCACCGTAGGTGTGCGCGTCCTCGCCGCCGGCGGCGACCTTGGAACGATCCTCTACGCCTCCTCCGACGGCGACGCGCCCTGGGCCCGGACGAGGGCGCCGCTGGTCCGGTCGCCGAAGATCACCGAGGGCCGCAGCCCAGGCGCGACGGGGGAGGGGATCACCTCGCTCGAGGGGAACATCTGCACGAACGCGGGGCGATCTGCGACGCGATCGACGACCGAGCGCTCGAGCACCATCGAGGTGTACTGCTCCGCGCCCCGCTCGGGCGTGTTCGCGTTGAGGACCACCTCGACGTCGTAGGTCCGCGCGTGCGCGCGCAGGCCCGGGATGCGTGAGTCCCACGGGCTCCAGTTGTCGGCGCTCGTGCCGTTCTCGCTGCACCCGAACACGCCGTCGAAGGCGTGGACGAACAGCGTCTGGTTGCCCGACGTGTGTCCGGGCGTGCGCAGCAACGAGCACCCCTCGCCGAGCGCGAGGTCGTGGTCCGTCAGGATCACCCGCGACGTGTCCACGTCGCGCTTGCCGTCGTCGATGAACCAGGCGCGCTGCATCGGGTGCAGGTCGTCCCAGTCCTCCCACTCGACGCGGGGCGCGAGCAGGTGCGCGCGCGGAAAACGAGCACGCAAACCGCCTTGCGTACCGAGAGTGGGCCGCAGATCCTGTGTGTGGAAGTGATCGAACGCGATCACGTCGACGTCCTCGGGCGCGATCCCGAGCGCGGCGAGCCCGCTCTCGACGGTGCCGAACGACGCCCCGAGGTACTCCTCCGCCCAGCCGACCCTGTCGAGGATTTGCTGGAAGAACGGCGTCGCGCGCGAGCTCTCGCGATCGGTAGGGTTGAAGAGCACGTTGTGCACGCGCCCCTCGGCCGCGACCTGCACGAGAAGGCAGCGGTGGCGCATCGTGACGAAGGGCCATGGCACGCGCGCCGCCCCTTGGAACGCGAACTTCGCCGGGTAGATCAGATCGCTGACCGGCAGCGTGCGCACCGCGACCACCTTGGGTCCGTCGCGGAGCGCGTCTCCGAGACGCTCGGCCGCGGCGCGGATCGCGCGCAGGCGCGGGCCCGCGGCGCCGATCGCGCGCGCCTCGTCGAGCGCGTGGAGCCGGCGG
>JAYRVK010001363.1:0-2172 GCA_041918555.1 Sandaracinaceae bacterium | reverse complement strand
CTCCGCGTGGGGACCCCCTCGGCCGACAGCCGGCGCTGCGCGCCGGCCTGGCCTCGATCGATTTATCGACACCCTCTGAGCGCTCCGATGCGGTCAGGCGCCGCGGGTTCGCCGGCGACTGCCCGTTCACCAGCGCGGACTGGTAGAAGGGATCGTCGAAGCGGTTGAGCCTCAAGCGGCTCTGACGCTTGAGCGACGCCGCGTCCTTCGGTGAGATCAGCCGCTCGCGGAACAGCTGGCTGCGCTCGCGGTTGAGGTCGGCGTCGACACCCGCGTCCGCCCACGCCTCGAGCTCCGCGAGCAGCGCGAGCGACAGGATCGACAGCGTGGCGAGGCGCCGCTGTCCATCGATCACGTCGTACGTCTCGTCCTCCTCGGTCCGCTGCAGCACGAGCGCTCCGAGGTAGTGGTCCCGCCCGGTGCGGTCCGCGGCCTCGATGTCGTTCCACAGGTCCTCCCACTCCGACGGCCCCCACGAGTAGTTCCGCTGGAACGGCGGTACGCGGTACTTGCGCCCATTGGCGAGAAGCTCCCCAAAGGCCTTCGTGTGCGTCTCGAGCGACTCGCGGATCGTCACGTCCCCCAGTCTATCAACCGGAACGCGCGAGCGCGCCGCCGGAGACCGACGACGCGCTCGACGCTCGCAAACGCGAATCAGCGGCAGTGGAGGAGCTGCGCGGGGTGGTGCCCCGCCCGCAGCGACGCCACCGCGCACGCCGGATCGACGCCCTGGCAGTGGAGGAGCTGCGCCGGGTGATGCCCCGCGCGGAGCAGCGCCTCGGCGCAGTACGGCTCGGCGTTCTCGCAGTGCATCCCCTGCACCGGGCCGTGCCCCATCTCGATGACGACCGCGCGGCAGTCGGCGGGCGGCGCGGGCCCGCGCTGCACGACCGCGGGCGCCTCGGCCGCGGCGGGCTCGGCGCTCAGGAGCAGGCGGTACGCCGCGCTGCGCCCCGGCTCGTAGCTCCCGACGTACACGCGGTAGGTGCCCGGCGGGAAGCTGCCCTCGATGCGCGCGTTGTAGCCCTCACCGCCGTCGTCGTCGCAGTACACCGCGCCGTCGTCGGCCACGAGCATCAGCGTGGGATCCCCCTCCGCGTCGGTCTCGATGCGCAGGTACTCGACGTCGCGGCGGATGCGCACCACGTGCTCGGGCGTGCCCGCGTAGTAGCCCGCGCAGCTCTGCGGGAGGCCGAGCGAGGTGCTGTCGATGTCGCCCTCGGCCTGACCGTCGAGCCACCGCATCCGGACGCGCCCGTCGATCGACACGCTCGCGAAGCGCGAGCGGACGCGCTGCCGCGGCGCCACCACCATCGAGTCCACGACCTCGGGCGAGTGGTCGACGATGATCGGCCGGCGCGCCTCCGCCTCGGCGCGCGCCTGCTCGGTGCGCAGGCGCTGCTGCTCGACCTGCGCCTGCCGATCGCGATCCGCCGCGCGGGCCTGGTGATCGCGCGCCTCCTGCTCGCGGCGGCGCTGCTCCTCGAGCACCGCCAGCTCGTGCTGGCGCGCCTGGCTCGCGGCCTCCTCGGCCTCGCGCGCGGGCCGCGCGATCTCGTCGTTGATGGTGCGCTGGAGCTGCGCGACCCAGCCGTCGTAGCGGCGCGAGATCATCGGCGCGCCGGTCTGGGGATCCATGCGGTGGTCGAGCCCCGTGCTCTCGAGGTACGTGATGCGGTAGTCGGTCGCCGAGTAGTCGAAGCGCAGGCGCAGCATCGTGCCGCGGTGCTGGTAGCGCGCGACGATCGCGCCGGGCTCCTCGGCCTCGGTGGTGTAGCTGCGCGCCTCGAGCGCGCGGATGATCGCGGCGCGGAGCGCCGTCGGGTCGGCCTGCGTCTGCAAGAGGACCGGCGTGGTCGGGTTCAGGGGGACGATGCCGCGCCCGCAGGCCGCGGCGCCGAGGACCGCCAGGAGCAGGACGAAGCTCGTGTGGGCGGTGCGGCGGGCGATGGTGTTCGACATTCTCGGGCTCCTCGTTTCGATGCGCGGAGGCGGTGTTTCCCTCCGCTCGACCCGAGGACGCGCGCCCGCGCCCGCCGTCGCACCTTTTTTTCGCGGCTCGGGTAGGCTGCGCGCGGATGCGTGGTGTCGTCGCCGCCGGGGACCTGCGCGTGGCCGAGGCGGCCCGCGAGATCCTCGCGGACGGCGGCAACGCGGTCGACGCGGCCGTCG
>JAYRVK010001362.1:0-4858 GCA_041918555.1 Sandaracinaceae bacterium | reverse complement strand
GCGGGCCTCCTCGATCTCCGCGGGGGTCGCCGGCGCCTTCGCGCGCGCGGCGCCCTTGCCGAGCGCCACGTCCGAGAGCCGCGCGGCGCGGCGCGCGTGCTCCTGCGCGGCCTGCGTGCGCAGCGTCGTGTCGCGATCGCCCTCGAGGTACTGCTCGATCCCCTCCGCGAGCGCGCGCGCCGAGGCGAGCCGCTCGGTCTTCTCCGGATGCGTGGCGGCTCGGCACAAGACGTCGAGCTCGGGTGGCACGTCGCGCCCCGGCGCGCGCACGGCCGGGCTGCGCTCGGTCCCGGGAGAGAGCGTGCTCGCGATCAGCTCGACCGCGCGCTGCCCGTGGTGCAGCGGCTCGCGCGTGAGGATCTCGAACAGCACGCAGCCGAGCGCGTACACGTCGGTGCGCGCGTCGAGCTGGGTCGGATCGCCGCGCGCCTGCTCGGTCGCCATGTAGCCCGGGGTCCCGAGCACCGTCCCATGCGCGGTGAGGCCGCCCTCGGGGATGAAGTCCTCGATGCTCGAGGTCGCGGAGCCGTCGTCGGGCTCGAGGAGGCGCGCGATGCCCCAGTCGAGCACGTAGACCTCGCCGAAGTCGCCGAGCATCAGGTTCGCGGGCTTGAGGTCGCGGTGGATGACGCCGTGCTGGTGCGCGTAGTCGACGGCGAGGGCGATCCGCGCGAGGGCCTCGAGGAGCCGGCGCGTCGTGAAGCTCGCGCCCTCGGTCTCGGACAAGAGCGTCGCGAGGGTGCGGCCCTTCACGCGCTGCATGGTGAAGAAGGGGCTCCCGTCGGGGAGCGCGGCGAGGTCGTAGACCGGCACGATCGCGGGGTGCGCGAGCCGGCCCTGCGTGCGCGCCTCGTGGAAGAAGCGCCAGCGCGCGCGCTCGTCGTCGGCGAGCAAGACCTTCGCGGCGACCTCGCGCCCGATGTGCGGATCGATCCAGCGGAACACCGCGCCCATGCCGCCGCGCCCGAGCTCCTCGCCGACCTCGTAGCGATCGAGCAGCTTCGTGGCGCGCTTCAGCGAGGCCGCGCCGCCCGGGGTCGTGCGCGGCGGAGGGGGCGGCGCGTCGAGGGTCTCGGCGTCGGGGCTCGCCGGCGGCGGCGTCACGGCCGTCGGCGCGAGCTCGGGATCGTCGAGGGCCCCCACGGGCTGAGGATACATGCACGCCCGCCGGCCCCGAGGGCGCAGAAATGATCAGTAATTGACAAGTGATCATTTAGCGATCAATTCTCGGCGTCCATGTCCCACCGAACGCTCGACCGCGCCCTCGTCCTCGAGGCATTCGAACACCTGGACCGCCTCCTCGACGCACCGGCTCGCCTCGTCGTCGGGGGCGGCGCCGCGATGCTCCTCGAGTACGGGCATCCGCTGCAGACGCAGGACGTGGACGCCTTCACCGCCAAGGGCAGCCTGCGCCTCGCCGACCTCGACGCGATCGCGAAGGAGGTCGCGCGCGAGCTCGACCTCGAGCCGGACTGGCTCAACCCCTACTTCGAGACCTACACGCACGTGCTCCCCGCCGACTACGCGAGCCGCCTGCGGCGCGTCTTCGAGGGGCGCCACCTCACCGTCGACGCGCTCGGGCCCGAGGACCTGATGGTGATGAAGTGCTTCGCCGGCCGCGACAAGGATCTCCCGCACGCCCGCGCGCTGCTGCGCCGCGAAGGCTTCGACGTCGCCCTCGTGGATCGGATCCTCTCCGAGCTCGCTCGCGGTGGGCTCCGCGCCAAGGCGGAGCGCGCCGCCGACTACTTCGACGACCTGCGCGACGAGCTCGGCCTGTGAAGGGCCTGCTCGCGCACGCGCCGACGACCGACGAGCTCGCGCGCCTCTACCACGAGCTCGCGAAGCGAGGTGCCCCCTCGGTCGGGCGCGCGGCCGAGTGGCCCTACGAGGCGTCTACCGAGGAAGATTTGTTGACGCTCGCGGCGGAGATGCTCCGCCACGACGCCCGCCTCCTCTCGATCCTGCTCCACTGGCTGCTCCAGCGCTGGAGGACGATGAACCCCCTCCGCATCCGCGATCGCATGCACCTCATGCGCTGGCCCCAGGCGCTCATGGTCGTCCTCGCGTTCGCCCGGGACGCGCGCCGAGAGGACGCCGAGCTGCGCTACTTCGCCGACTACCTGGGCGCGGGGCTCCGGCCCGTGTCACCGCCCGAGCGCTTCTTCCTCGACGTGGAGCGCCCGGGGAGCCGGCGCGCCGAGCACCGGCGTGGTCGCAGCCTCGTCGCGTACACGCGCTGGGGCTTCGTCGGCACCGAGCGCCCCACCGCCGACGTGTACGCGAAGCCGCTCGTCGGGCGCTACGACGCGGCGACGCGCCGGGACATCGCGCGTCGCATGGCCGCGAAGGGGCCGTTCTCGATCGCCGAGTACCTCGACGCGATCGACGGCGGCGTCGGGCGCGTGCAGGCGCGCGAGGATCTGATCGCCGTGGGCCTCGAAGTGGACGGGCACGGACGCGGCGCCCGCTGGTCGCGACCTCAGTAGCGCAGGCGCACGTGCTCGTTGATCACCGAGTCGTTCATCCACGCCGCCGCGTGGCAGTCGCTGCACACCAGCTCGACGAGGCCCCCGTCGATCGGCGAGGCGTAGCCCATCCCCGTCGGCGGCCCGGGCCCGCGCCACACGATCACGGGGCGCTCCTCGGCGTCGAAGCGCAGCTCGAAGAGCTCCCAGCCGTAGAGCCCGTCGGGCCAGCCGATGCCGCCGCCGCGCTTGACCATCGCGTGGATCGCCCACTCGTGGGGCGCGCCGTTCTCGATGGTCTTCACGAGGATCGTCCCGATGGGGAACTCGGCGAGCCCCTCGGGCGGCATCGCGTTGACGTAGACGCGGCTCGGCCCGGGCGGGTGCGCGGCGGGCGCGGCGGGGTCCTCGACGGGGAAGCTCGGCCACTCGCGGAAGCCTTCGAAGTCGCGCGAGAGCGCGATGTAGACGCCGGTCGGGCCCGCGTCGGGCAGGCCCACTTGCGGCGGCGCGTCGCAGGCGGCGAGGAGGAGAGCGATCGGGAAGGCCGGACGCAACGCGGGATCAGGATGGCCGCGTTCCGCGGCGCGGGAAAGGGTGAGGCGTAGTCGCGGGCGCGCCCCACCGCTACGCTCGGTCGTCGAGGGGGTCATGCGCGCGTGGGAGTGGATCGCCGCCGGGATCGTGCTGACGGGATGCGCTTCGGCCGGCGTACCCCGGTTCGACGGAGGAGATGGCGGCACGCAGCCCTCCGTCGCGCTCGCGAGCGCGTACGGTGGCCATGGTCGCGACCTGCTCGACCGACCGTCGCGCATCGAGCGGACCGCGGGCCGCCTCGAGATCCGCCGCGGGGTGAGCGAGGCGCCGGCTGAAGGATCGCACGAGACGTTGCGGCTCCCTCTCGACGCGCGCGACGCGCTCGAGCTCCGCCTCGCGGGCCGGGTCTCGTTGCGCGCCGTGGAGGAGGGCGCCGAGGGACCCAGCGAGCGAGTCGACGGCGCCGTGAGCTACGCCCGCGAGGGTGGCCGCAGCTACTGGACGGTGGCCGACGGACGAGGCTTCGAGGAGTGGCTCGCGATCGAGGAGGGCCGCGCATTCGCCGATCGCGCGCTCGCGCGCTGGCGCGTCGAGGGCCACGCGCTGCGCGAGGTCTCCGAGCGCGGCGGCGTGCACGTCCTCGGCGCGGACGGAGCGCCGATCGCCTACGTGAGCGCGCCCGCGGCGTGGACGATGGCCGGCGAGCGGGTCGACGCGCGGCTCGCGCCCGAGGACGGCGCGATCGCGTTGTTCGTCGACGCCGACGGCGCGCCGGTCCTCGCGGATCCGCTGTGGGTCGCCACGGGCGTGATGACGACCCCGCGCGAGGAGTCTGGTGCCGTCCGGCTGGCGGGCGAAGGTGTACTGATCGCGGGGGGCAGCGACGGAGCTGCGGGCCTGGCCACCGCCGAGCGTTACGACCCCGCGACCGGGGTCTGGTCGGGCACCGGTCCCATGGCCGAGGTGCGCGGTGCGCACACCACGACGCTGCTGGCGAGCGGCCGAGTGCTCGTGACCGGAGGGATCGGCGTCACCCCGCCCCGCTTCCTGGCGTCGGCCGAGGTCTACGACGATGCGACCGGTACGTGGTCGGGCACCGGCCCGCTGAGTGCGCAGCGCGGGACACACACGGCGACCCTGCTCGCGAGCGGACAGGTCCTCGTAGCGGGCGGGAGCGGAAGCGTCTTCAGCATGTATTCGTGCGAGCTCTACGACCCGGCTACAGGCACCTGGTCGGACACGGGCGCGCTCGCTTTCGGCCGGCAACTGCACACGGCCACTCTGCTCCCGGGTGGCCAGGTCCTCGTGGCCGGTGGACTCGCTCAGCCGGCCACGGGCGGGGGCGGGAGGTTTGACGAGACCGCCGAGCTCTACGATCCGTCGAGCCGGACGTGGTCGATGACGGGCTCCATGGCGACTCGCCGTTACCATCACCGCGCCACGCTCCTCGCCAGCGGACGGGTCCTCGTGACGGGCGGAGTCGATGGGACCAGCGACCTCCGAACCGCCGAGCTCTACGACCCGGTGAGCGGTACCTGGACGAGCGCGGGCTCGATGAACGAGGCCCGCTCTTTGCACGCCGTAGTCCTCTTGTCCGACGGTCGGGTCCTCGTCGCGGGCGGCACGAGCGGCGGGGCTACCACCTCGAGCACAGCGGAGCTCTACGACCCGAGCACGGGCACATGGTCGAGCGCCGGCGCGATGACGACGGATCGGATGCGACCCTCCGCGGCGCTACTCAGCGGCGGAGACGTCTTGATCGCGGGCGGTTACTCCTGGAGCCTCCGGCTGACGACGGGTACGTCCGAGCTCTTCCTCCCGGGCTCGTGCGGCGACGGGGTCGTCGATCGCGG
>JAYRVK010001361.1:0-6961 GCA_041918555.1 Sandaracinaceae bacterium | reverse complement strand
GCGCGCCGCGGGTCGGCGCGCTCGGGTGTCGGGTGCGCCCCGTCCCCGACGAGGCGGTCGGCGCGGGGCTGCGCGCCTACGTCGAGTGGCAAAACGACTTGCTCACACCAGAAGAGCACCACCGCGACCGGTTCGTGGAGGCCGCGCTCTGCCACCCCTCGGTCGTGCTGCGGCGCGAGGCGCTCGACGCGGTCGGCGGCTGGCGCGCCGAGCCGTGGCCGGAGGACTACGCCCTGTGGCTCCGCCTCCACGCGGCCGGCTGGGGGCTCGCCAAGGTGCCCGAGGTGCTGCTCGAGTGGCGCCACCGCGCGGGTCGCGCGACGTTCACCGATCCGCGCTACGGCGAAGATCGGCTGCGCGCGCTCCGCGCCGCGTTCCTCGCCCCCGAGCTCGGCGACGCGCCGCTGACGATCTGGGGCGCGGGTCGCACGGGCCGCCGCCTGGCGCGCGCGCTCGAGCGCCACGGAGTGCGCGTCGCGCGCTTCGTCGACATCGATCCAGAGAAGCTCGGCCGGCGCGCGCGCGGCGCGCCGATCGTCCCGCCCGAGGCCCTCGCCCCGGGTCAGGGCGCGCTCGTCGTCGCGGTCGGGGCGCGCGGCGCGCGCGCGATCGTGCGCGCGCGGCTCGTGGCGAGCGGCTTCCGCGAGGGGCCCGACTTCGTCTGTGCGGCTTGACCCGGGTGGCTCGCGTGGTTGAGCTTCACGTCCGATGGCACACCGGCTGAGCCACTGGGGCTGGGGATGGGAAGACCGCTTCCCCGACATCGACACGCGCCGGATGTTCGCCCAGCAAGTGCGTCTCTTCGGCGGCTTCGGTGAGCTCGAGCTCCGCGAGCCCGTCCCCCTGGAGGACGCACGGCTGCCCCGGCCCCGGATCGAGGTGCGCGACAAGTGGCTCGCCGACGTCGCGACGACGGACACCTACGAACGCGCCTCGCGCACGTACGGCCGTTCGTACCGCGACATCGCGCGGGGCTTCGAGGGCGACTTCGCGGCCGCGCCCGACGTGGTGCTCCGCCCGACCGACGAGCAGCAGGTCCGCATCGCGCTCGACTGGGCGTCCGAGCACGACGTCGCCGTGATCCCCTACGGGGGGGGGACCTCGGTGGTCGGCGGCGTCGAGGTGGGGCCCGAGCGCGACGGCTTCGCCGGCGTCGCCTGCCTGGATCTGCGCGGGCTCGATCGGGTGCTCGAGGTCGACGAGATCTCGCTGGCGGCCCGCATCCAGGCCGGCGCCTCCGGCCCGCGGCTCGAAGAGCAGCTCCGCGAGCGCGGCCTGACGCTGCGCTTCTTCCCGCAGTCCTTCGAGCTCTCGACGCTCGGCGGCTGGATCGCCACGCGCGCCGGCGGCCACTTCGCGACGCTCCACACGCACATCGACGACCTCGTCGAGTCGACCCGGACGATCACCCCGCGCGGCGTGCTCGAGACCCGCCGCCTGCCCGGATCGGGCGCGGGGCCGAGCCCGGATCGTCTGGTGCTCGGCTCCGAGGGCGCGCTCGGCGTGATCACCGAGGCGTGGGTGCGCGTTCGGCCCCGCCCGATCTGGCGCGCGAGCGCGAGCGTCCGCTTCGCGAGCTGGGCCGACTGCATCGCGGCCACGCGCGCGATCGCGCAATCGGGCTTGCACCCCTCGAACTGTCGGGTGCTCGACAAGCGCGAGGCGCTGCTCAACCGCGTCGCCACCGACGGGACCAACGTGCTCCTGCTCGGGTTCGAGTCGCCGGACCACGACGTGACCTTCGCGATGGAGCGCGCGCTCGACCTCGCGCAGAGCCACCGCGGGCAGTGCCCCGAGGGCGTGTCCTACAAGAAGCGCGAGCCGCAGAAGGGGCGGCGCGTGCGCCGATCGAGCGGCGGCGACGACGCGTCCGAGCGCTGGCGCCAGGCGTTCCTGGACGCGCCGTACATCGTGAACTCGATGGTGAGCATGGGCGTGATCGCCGACACCTTCGAGACCGCGTGCACCTGGGATCGCTTCGAGGCGCTCCACCGCAACGTCGTCGCGGACGTGCGGGACACGATGCGGCGCGTCTGCGGCGCCGGGGTGATCACGTGCCGCTTCACGCACGTCTACCCCGACGGCCCCGCGCCCTACTTCACGTTCATCGCGCCCGCGAAGCGCGGCTGGTCGCTGTCCCAGTGGGCCGAGATCAAGGCCGCGGCGTCCGACGCGATCCTCGCGCACGGCGGCACGATCACCCACCACCACGCGGTCGGCCGCACCCACGCACCCTGGTACGCGAAGCAGCGCCCCGCGCTCTTCGGCGACGTGCTCGCCGCCGCGAAGGCGACCCTCGACCCCGCGGGCGTGCTCAACCCGGGAGTGCTCGGGCTAGCGCCTCGCGCTGCTCGCGGCGCAGGCTGACGAGGCGCATCCGCACCTCGAAGCGGCCGTCGGGGAGCCGCCGGCTGCCGATGGTCTTGGCGCGCAGCCCGAGGGCTTCGTCACCGACCGTGAGCTCGAGCGGCGCTCCCGGGGCGAACGCCCGCGCGACCGCGCAGACCAGGACCTCGCCCGCGAACGAGAGCGCCTCGCCCTGGGCGCCCGAGACGGTGGCGGGGACCGCGCTCACCGGCGCGGCCTCGACGCCTCGCGGGCCTCGCGCAGGTCCGACTCGCGCTTGAGGTCCTCGCGCTTGTCGTGGACCTTGCGCCCCTTGCCGAGCCCGAGCTCGACCTTCGCGTAGCCCCCCTTGAAGTAGACCGAGAGGGGCACGATCGCGTAGCCGCGGATCGTCAACTTACCTTGCCACTTCTCGATCTGCTGCTTCTTCATCAGGCACTTGCGCGTGCGCTTGGGCTCGTGCTGGAAGAACGGCCCCGCCTGCTCGTAGGGCGCGATGTGCATCTTGTGCAACCAGAGCTCCCCGCCCTCGATCGTGCCGTACGAGCCCTCGAGATCCGCGCGGCGATTGCGGAGGCTCTTCACCTCCGAGCCGGTGAGCACGAGCCCGGCCTCGAGGCGCTCCTCGATGTCGTAGAGCTTCGTGGCCTTCGGGTTTCGGCACACGAGGAGCTCGCCGGGGACGTCCTTCTTCTTCGAGCTCATGGCGGCGCGGCCCTTCTACGTCACGGCTCGGGCTCTCGCCACCCCGCGGCGATCACCGCGCGGATCTCCGTCACGCGATCGCGCTCCGCGTCCGTGAGCACGAGACCCGACAGCGCGGCGTCGAACCGCTCCGTCTGGGCGGCGACGGACGCGCCCGTGAGGTGGGCGAGCGCAGCGAGCTCGACGGCGACGTTCACCGTGCGGCCCACGTCGCGCGCGGTCCGGACCGCGGCGAGCGCCTCTTCGCGCGCCTGCCTCGCGCGCTGCGCCCACGCGACGGGGATCGCGTCCGCGCGCCAGCCGCCGTCCCGCGCGCCGAGCGCGACGTCGATCGACGCGGCCGGCTCCGCCATCGAGAGCTCGGGCCAGTCGAGCGGCACGATCGCCTCGATCGATCCGTCGCCGTCGACGTCCTCGAGGCGCGCCACGCACGCGCCGGCGCGCAGCGGCGCCGCCTCGTCCGCGATCGCGCGCGCCGACCCGTCCGCCTCGAAGCGGAGCACCGCGAGGCACGGGCTCGCCCCCCCCTCGCGCAGCACGATGAGCTCTTCGTCGCCGTCGCCGTCGACGTCCCGCGTCGCGGGCTCGGCGAGCGTGACGCGCCCGTGGCGCGCGCGGATCCCGTCGGGCTCGTGTGAGTCGAGCGCGGCGACGACCCCGCGGCTCGTGATCACACGGACCGCGCGTCCCTCCTCCCCCCGTCGGAACGCGAGCGCGAGGAAGCGCGCCGACTCCACCTCGCGCGTCGTCTCCCACCCCGCGGCCTCGAGCGCCGCCCGCACCGAGGCCGCCTCGTCCTGCGGCGACACGCCCACCCGGAGGAACCGCTCGGCGGGCAGCCCGTCGGGAACCGCCGCGCACGCGACGAGGAGCACGCAGGGGACGACGGAGCGCGCGCCCATGACCCGGAGGCTACGATTCGACGCGCGCGAGGACCAGCGGGTGCACCTCGATCGCGCCGCCCGCGAGGAGCGCGGACCCGCACGCGGCGAGCGTCGCGCCCGTCGTCCGCACGTCGTCGAAGAGGAGCACGCGCGCTGGGAGCGGACCGGCCGCGCGGAACGCCGCGCGCACGTTCTCGCTCCGCCGCGCGACGTCGAGGGACGCCTGCGCGGGCGTGTCGCGCACGCGCACGAGCGCACCCGGGGCATAGGGGACGGCGAGCTCGCGCGCGAGGACCCGCGCGAGGAGGCCCGCCTGGTTGAACCCGCGCTCGCGCTCACGGCGCGCGTGGAGCGGCACCGGGACCACCGCGTCGACGTGACCCGCGAGCTCGAGCGCGGACGGCTGCGCGAGCGCCGCGAGCACCGGCGCGAGCTCGCTGCGCGGGCCGTACTTGAAGCGACGGATCGCGTCCGCGAGCGGGCCTCCGTACACGTACGCGGCGCGCGGCCGCCCGCGCGCCGCCTCGAGGAGCGGGGCGCACGCGGCGCAGAAGCCCGCAGCGCCGGGAGGGAGCGGCGCGTCGCAGGCCGCGCAGGCGGGAGGGGCGAGGGCGTCGAGGAGTCCTTCGAGAAGGGCGAGGGCGCGCATGCTCAGTCATCGGCCGGCGCGCCATTCGGTTGCGTCACGGGGGGAGCCGCGGGTCCTCCTGGAGCGGCCCGAACGGGGGCGTCTCGGCGCGGCCCTCCGCGAGGGCCCGGAGGTGCGCCTCCCGCGCGACGAGCTCGCGCTCGTAGAACGGGCTGAAGGTGCGATCGGGGAGCGTCTGCACGAAGTCCGCGTCGGTCGCGTGGCACGCCGGGCAGCCCACGATCTCGAGGTGCTGCCGCAGCGCGGGGAACGTCGCGGTGGCGGCGACACCGCCGAGGTCCAGCGGGATCCACGGCACGCCGTCGTTCACGCGCGCGCTCTCCGATCGGAACGCGCTGGGGATGGACATGGCGCGCGCATCGATCGCCGCCGCGTTCTCGTCGACCCACGCGAGGAAGTCGTCGCGGTCGGGGCCCGCGCGGTTGAGCCGCTCGGCGTCGACGGTCTGGAAGAGCGGGCGGTTCTCGAGCGCCCCGCCCTCGAGGAACCACTGGCGCCACTCCCACGGCGAGATGATGAGCTCCACCGTCTCGAGGACGAGGAAGCGCTCGCGGACGAGCGCCGCGTCGAGGATCGCGCGCGCCGCGGCGCGGAACGCGTCGTCGTCGAGCGCGCTCAACCGCGCCCACGCGAGCGCGGTCGCCGCGCAGTGCGCGGTGCCGTCCGGGCGGCGATCCGCGGGCGTCGCTTCCTGGCGGAACAAGAGGATCATGTGGAACGGCTGGTGGAGCGGGTGCGTGGACGCGTAGGACAACCGCACCTCGCCGCAGTGCGTGGCGTCGGCGAGATCGATCCGGTGGTGCACCCCCGTCGCCCGGAACGGAAAGGCGTCGAGATCCCACCTCGTCGGGTCGCTCCCCTGCGCCGCGATCTGGTCCTCGAGGAGGCGCAGCGGCCCGAGCCGCTCGGAGTGCGCGGTCGTGCCGAAGCGGCGGAAGAACGCATCGACGAGCGGCCCGGGGTGCGCATCACCGGTCACCGCACGCATCGCGCGATCCCAGCCCGCCACCGACGGATCGTCGAGGAGCACCGCGTCGGTCCACGTGAGGCTCCTCTCGATCCGGATCGCGCCGGGAGGCGCGCCGAGATCGCGCAGGTGGAACGTCGTGGGGCCCGACGTCGTGAGGCGGTGTGCGCCGCTCTCGAGCAGGACGGGGCCGAGATACCCCGCCTCGCCGATCCCCTCGAAGACGACTCGGCGGCCCCCCTCGACCCACACCTCGACGACGCGCGGCTCCGCGAGCTCGATCGTGATCGTGCAAACTTCGTTGACTGGGATCGCCTGGCTCGGCTCGCCCGGGAGGGCGATCGTGACGGCGCCGCAGCCGACCCCGCCGTCGAGCGCGGCTGCGGCGTCGGCCGCCCCGGCGTCGACCGGGCCCGCGGGCTCGCAGCCGCACGCCGCGGCCAGGAGGAGGATCGCCGCGCGACGCACGCTCACCGCCCGCGCCGCCTCCACGCGAAGAGGCTCGCGATCCCGAGCGGGATCCACGCGAGGGGCCGACCGGCCCCCCGCGCGATCGCGCAGCCGCCCGTCGCGCCGCGACCCTCGCCGCCCGCGTCCATCCCGGGCGGCGGGCTCGTCCCGCCGTCCATCGCGGGCGGCGGGACGGCGCCGTCGGTGCCAGGCAGGATCGGGCCGCCCGCGTCGGTGCCGGGCGTCACGCCCGCGTCGGTCCCCGGCGCGATCC
The DNA here is from genome assembly GCA_041918555.1 of Sandaracinaceae bacterium. Lineage (GTDB taxonomy): Bacteria > Myxococcota_A > Polyangia > Polyangiales > Sandaracinaceae > JACKEC01. The sequence goes on along the minus strand of JAYRVK010001361.1, from coordinate 686 downwards.
CGGCGTCGAGCTCGGGGGGACCGCCCGCGTCGGGCAACGTCCCGGGCGGCGCCACGGTCACCATCACGAGCGCGGTGGAATCCCCGAACCACTCCGCGCCCTCGTGGACCATCTGCCACTGCATCGGGTGATCGCCGAGCATCATGGGCGCCGTCAGCGTCGCGACGATCGTCACGGTCTCCCCGGGCTGCACACGCCGCGGGAGCTCGACGCGCCCGGTCCCCCAGCGGCCCGTGTCCATCGGCGCCTGCGAGCCGAGCCGGTGCCCGGTCCCTGGGGCCCACGCCGTCGTGCCCAGGTTCCGCATGGTGAGGTGCGCAACGAACGTTGCCCCTGCCTCGACCGCCGCGGGCACCCACTGATCCACGAACCCCGCGTCGTTGCCGGGCCGCGGCGCGAACGTGAGGTCGCGGACGATCCGCGAGACGCGCACCTCGTCGATGTCGCCCTGGAACGACCCGTCGCCGTTCGGGCAGATCGCGCGCGCCCCGCCCGGGCCGCCGATGCGCAGCGGATCCGCGGTCGCGTCGAGGGTCATCGCCGGGTGCGACGCGCTCCCGACCTCTTCTCCGTCGACGAACATCCGCATCGCGCCGCTCGCCGCGTCGTACGTGAACCCGACGTGCGCCCACGCGCCGACGGCCAGCGCGCGCGATCCGACGACCGCGCGCTGCGTGCCGGCGGTG
>JAYRVK010001360.1:0-2152 GCA_041918555.1 Sandaracinaceae bacterium | reverse complement strand
GCCGCGCGAGCCGAGCGCGCTCGAGCGGACCCTGCGCGAGCTCGACGTGGATCGCCTGCGCCCCGTCGATGCGCTCGTGACGCTCGCGCGGCTCAAGGACATGCTGGAGCCGTGACCCGCCGCCTCGTCGTCTCGTGCGCGCTCCTCGCCGCCGCCTGCGGTCCCGGCTCCTACGGCGATCTGGCGCGGCCGGCGATCGCGGTCGTGATCGTGGAGCCGGGCGGCTTCTGCACATCCGTCCACGCCGTCGACGCCGACGGCGTCGTGTGGGGATCGGGCGGCTGCGGCGAGGGCGTGGGGTCGCTCGCGCGGCGCGGCGAGAGCGGCGCGGACGTGCGCGTCGAGCTCGACGCGGCGCTGAGCGAGGTGCTCGGGCTCGCCGACGACCCCGAGTGCGCGCTGCCGAGCGCGGGCGCCCGCCAGTACCGCTTCGTCCGGACGCGGCCGGAGGGCGGCGAGGACGACGTGCGCCAGTGCGAGCCGGGCGTCCCGCTCGTGGCGGTGCAGCTCGCGGAGCGCCTCGAGGGACTCGCCGCCGCGCCGGTCCCCGACGCGGGAGCGCCGGCGGACGCCGGACCCTGAGGCGCGGGGGCAAGTTGGATTGTCCCGATAGCGGCCCCTCGGGCCGACGGCTATGCTCGTCCTCGATGGCCGACGACAAGGAGCTGGCGCGGATCCGCGAGGCGCTCGAGGCCGCGGACTCGGGTCTGGTCGAGGCGCTCGAGGCCCGCGCGAAGGCGATCGAGGCGCTCCTCGAGCTCAAGCACCGCGAGCCCGACACGTACTTCGCGATCCCCTCGGCGGCCGAGGTCGTCGAGAAGGCGCTCGCGCGCGCGGAGCGCTTCCCGAAGGAGCCCCTCGAGCGCGCGCTGCGCGAGGTGCTCGGGGCCAGCGCCACGATGCTCGCCCCCACCCAGGTCGCGATCCCCGGCCCGCAGGGCGGCTTCGCGGAGGTCGCGGCGCGGCACCACTTCGGCTCGAGCGCGCGCCTCGAGGTCCTCGCCGGCGTGCCGCGCGTCTTCGAGGAGGTCGAGCGCAAGCGGGTGTCGTTCGGCGTCGTCCCCTTCGAGACGTCGACCGACGGCGCGCTCACCGCGACGATCGACGCGCTCTCGTCGAGCGACACGCGCATCTGCGCGGAGATCACGATCCCGTGCACCTACGACCTCGTGTCGCGGACCGGAAACGCCGGCGACGTCGAGAACGTGTACGGGACGAGCGACGCGCTCCTCGCGTGCGCGGCGAGCCTCGCGCGCGAGCTGCCGAAGGCCAAGACCCTCGACGTGCGGAGCGCCTCCGTGGCGAAGGAGCTCGCGGCCGAGGATCACGGCGCCGCGGCCGTGGTCGCCGGTTGGACCGAGCACGACCCCGGGTCGCTGCGGCGCGTGCGCGCGCGGGTCGAGGATCAGGACGGCGTGGAGACGCGCTTCGTGGTGATCGGCCACGAGAAGCCGCGGCGCACGGGCAAGGACCGCACGATCCTCGGCCTCGCGGTGCGCGACGAGCCGGGCTCGCTCTACCACGCGCTCCGGCCCTTCGCGGACCGCGGCATCAACCTCACGCGGATCGAGTCGCGGCCCGTGCGCGGGCGCAGCTGGCGCTACCTGTTCATCGTGGAGCTCGACGGGCACGTGACCGATCGCGCGGTCCTCACCGCCGTCGAGGACGTCCGGGCCGCGTCGCGCTACCTCCGCGTCCTGGGGAGCTTTCCTCGGCCCTCGTGATGTGCCACACCGGGCACCGTGACGAGCCGTCTGGTCCCGGAGAACGTCGAGCGCCTGGTCCCCTACAGCCCGGGTAAGCCGATCGAGGAGCTCGAGCGCGAGCTCGGGATCAAGAACGCGGTGAAGCTCGCCTCGAACGAGAACCCGCGCGGCCCCTCGCCGCGCGCGATCGAGGCGATGCGGGCGGCCGCCGCGCACGGCAACCGCTACCCGGACGCGGCGACCTACGAGCTCCGGCGCGACCTCGCGGCGCACCACGGCGTCGCGATGGACGAGCTCGTCGTGGGCAACGGATCGAACGAGCTCATCGATCTGATCTGCCGCACGTACGCGAGCCCCGCCGACCACGCGGTGATCGGCGCGCCGAGCTTCGTCTGCTACTCGCTCGGCCTGACGTCGGCGAACGTGCCGTTCGACGCGGTCCCGCT
>JAYRVK010001359.1:0-5226 GCA_041918555.1 Sandaracinaceae bacterium | reverse complement strand
GATCGAGCCCAGGCCGGCGCGCAGCGCCGGCCGTCGGGCGAGGGGGTCCCCACGCGGAGCGTGGGGACCGAACGCGCGCCAGCGCGTTCGGACGTGGGCGGGGGCCCCGGCGCGCGCACCCGCGCGTCGGGGGAGGGGGCGCGCAGCCCCCTCGGCAAACTCAGCGCCGGAAGGGACCGCCCTCCTCGCGCAGGACCCACTTCCACGAGTCGAGCACGTTCACCCGCTCCTCGACGGAGCCGACCATGAAGTGCTCGCAGTACTTGCAGTCGGCGCAGACGTAGAGGTCGATGGTCGGACCGCTCACGCCTGCGCCCATGTAGACCACGAAGCGCGTCGTCGCGATCCGGCTCCCCTCGCACTTGGGACAGCGCCCATCCTTCATGGGGCCGAGGGTACCTCAGCGCGCGAGGAGCACCGTCGCGTAGCTCCAGCCCGACTCGCCGGTCGCGTACGACACGCCCGCCATCGTCCAGCACTGGTCCAGCACCTCGCGCGTCGCCGCGCGGTCGGCCCAGCGCTCCATGGTGTCGTCCGCGCCGAAGCGCCCCACGCTGAAGAGCGCGCCCGCGTTGATGAAGCGCACCCCCGCCTCCTCGACCTGCGCGAACAGATCCCCGTCCGGGCTCGTCGCGTCGAGCATGTCGATCTCGGCCTGGTGCAGCGCGTGGCGCTCCGCGACGGCCTGCATCCCCGCGGGCCGCTCGATCGGCGTGGCGCACCCGCGCCCCGCGTGCGCCTCGAGCAGCGCGGCCAGCGCGTCGGCCCACTCGGCGCACTCCTCGGTCGCCATGTCGCAGCCCGGCGTCGGGGGCCGCCCCATCATCGGCGGCGTGTCCGACCAGCCGTCCCCCGCGTCGCCGGGCGGCGGCGGCGGCGGCGGTGGATCCATCATCGACGGCGTCCCCGCGTCGGTCCCGCTCGGCGGCGGGTCCATCATCATGCCCGTCGAGTCGGCGACGCACTGGTCGCCTTGCAGCACGGTGCCGGGTCCGCAGGACACCTCCGGCGGCGTGCATCCGACCATGCAGAAGGCCACGAGGCCCGCCCAGCGTGCGCGTCCGAACGTCATGCGAGGCCCATCCGCAACGCGGGTGCCACGACGCGATCTCGCCCGCTGCGCGCCGCGGCGCTGGGGACTCGGAGCGCCCCGCGCGCCGCGCTGTCTCTCCCGGCTGGACAGCGGCCTCCGATTCACTACACTCCCCGCCCTGTTTCTGGTGGCCGTAGCTCAGTTGGTAGAGCACTGGATTGTGGCTCCGGTTGTCGCGGGTTCGAGCCCCGTCGGTCACCCACCCTCCTTGAAAATCCGTTCGTTCGAGCGCCCGTAGCTCAGCTGGATAGAGCGTCGGACTTCGAATCCGCAGGTCGGGGGTTCGAATCCCTCCGGGCGCGAGCTCCCCTCGGGTCATTAGCTCAATTGGTAGAGCAGTGGACTCTTAATCCATTGGCTTCAGGTTCGAGTCCTGAATGACCCACTACCCACAGAAGGCCCCGGTTTTCCGGGGCCTTCGTCGTTCCGTCCCCTCTCCGTCAGCCGTCGATCGTTCGCAGAAGGTGCTCGAGGCCGACGTGCTCCTGCGCGAGCCGGCGCCCGCTCGCCAGGATCGCCGACGCGGGGCCGCGGAGCGGGTCGGGGAGCCAGGTGAGCGCGGCGTCGGTCGGGGGCAGCGCCGCGCCCGCCGGCGCGGCCCGCGAGGCGTGCGCGAGGAGCGCGGCGTACCAGCGCTCGGCGGGGCGCAGCGCGAGCTCGGGGGCCTCGACGCGGAGCACCGCGCGGGCGCGGTGCGGGATCTCGAGGCCGCGCGGGTCGAGGTCGCCGAAGTACTCGACCACGCTCGTCCCGGCGAGCGCGCACACGCGCGGGAGATCCCGGACCGTCGCGAGGAACTCGCTGCCGTGGCCGTACGCGACCGCGGCGTGCGCGGCGGCGCGCTCGTTCCAGCGACAGAAGCTGTGCCAGGTGTCGAGGTTCTCGAGCACGAGCACGGGCCGGCCGATCGCGCGCGCGGGGCCGGCCTCGAGGACGAGCGGCGGCGGGACGTCGTGGCAGCGCAGGAGCTGGAGCGTCAGGCGACCCGGATCGAAGAGGCGGGTCTTCAGGAGCTCCGCGAGGCGCTTCTCGTCCCCGAAGAGCTCGAGCGAGCGCTCGGCCACGGGGACGAAGATGCGGTCGCGGCCACCCTCGGCGAGGAAGCGCCGCACCGCGAGGAGCTCGTCGAGGAGCGTCGCCCGCGGGAGCTCCGCGACGAAGGCGAGCTCGGGCGGCCACGCGATCGCGCGATGGTCGATCGCCGGCTCCGCGGGGCTCGGGGCGCGGACGAGCCGGATCCAGGCGGGGAGCGGCGGCGCGGCCGTGGCGTCCCAGCGCCGCGAGCTCTTCGGGAGGACGATCGCGCCGCGGGCGCGGAGCGCCTCGAGGGCGGCCGCGAGCTCGACGCGCGCGTCCGCGCTCCCGGTGGTCCCGCGGATCACGTCGCGAAAGGTCCTCCACACCGCCTCGATCGGGAGGCGCGCGCGGCCGCCGGCGTGGCGCGTGAGCTCGGCGAGGAGGCGCTCGGCGTCGCTCACCGCGCGGGCACCTCGACCAGCCGCACGCCCTCGACGCCGCCGCGCTCGGCCTCCGGCTCGTCGGTCACGTGGTAGTGGCCGGTGGCGCGGTCGCGGTGCGAGTTGCGGAGGCGGATCTTGTTGGGGAGCGTCGCGAGCGCGTCGAGGTCGTCGACCCCGGTCGTGTAGACGAGCTGCACCCGCATGCGCTGCGCGATGGTGCGCTGGAGCTGGAGGAGCGCGACGTTCGAGCAGGTGCCGATGGGGTTGTCGAGGATCAGCACGCCGGCGTCGGCCGAGCCGTGCGCGCGGCCGCGCGTGCGCGCGCGGAGCTGGACCAGGGTGCAGTAGAGCAGGATCGCCGCGGTGAGCTGCTGGCCGCGGCTGAACGTGCTCATCAGCGAGAGCGGGATGGGATCGGGGCGAAGCACGGTGTCCGGCTTGAGGATCTTCACGTCGAAGCCGCGGGGGCCCGCGAGCTCGTGCGCGGTCGCGACGACGAGCTCGAGGCCCGTCGGGAGCTGCGCCTGCGCGACGAGGCGATCCACGAGCGGCTCGAGCCGGGCGCGCCGCTCGTCGTCGCGCTCGGGGAAGGCGACGCCGATGCGCAGGTACGAGCGGCCCGACCATCCCTCGAGCGACGCGGGGAGCTTGCTCGCCGTCTCGGCGCGTCGGAACAGGGTGCTCACCGCGTCCGCGAGGTGCAGGAGCTCCTCGACGATCAGGCGGCGGTCCTCGTCGAGCTTGGCCAGCACGTCCTCGACGGTGACGAGCCGGACGCGCAGGCGCTCGCCGAGGTCCGCGGCGCCGGCGAAGAGGATCTCCGAGGCGTCCTTCATGCGCTCGCGGTACTGCGCCTCGAAGGTCGCGTACTCGGTGCGGTTGGCGAGCGCGCGGACGAGCTCGGCGGCCCGCGCGGCGCGGTCCGACGCCGAGACCGCGCGCTCGCGCGCGGCGCGGAAGCGCTCCTTGGTCTCGTCGACGAGCGCGTCGAGCGCCGGCGCGAGCTCCGGCAGCTCGGAGGGCACCGCCTCCGCGAGCGGGATCCCGGCCATCTCGGCGTTGCTCCGGAGGAGCTCGACCTTGCTCCGACAGTGGGCGTGCGCGCGCGCGGCCTCGGCGGAGCGGTCCGTGTGCACGCGCACGTCTTCTTGCGCCTCCTGGGCGAGGCGCGCCTGGCCCTCGGCCTCGGCCTCGAGCTCGGCCGCGAGCGCGCGGGCCTCGGCGGCGTCCGCCGGCCGCGCTCGGTCCGCGGGCAGATCCTCGACCTCGCGGCGCCGGTGGCGCTGCTCCTCGAGGACGCGCGCGGCGGCCTCTCGCACCGCGCGCCGGTGCGAGACGTCCGTCAACGTCTCTTGCGATACACCTTCGATGCGACGGAGCTCCTCGGCGAGATCGTCCCGCCGCGCGAACGCCTCCACGCGGGCCTCGTCGAGGCCCCGCGCGCGCTCCTGGAAGGCGCCGCGCACCTCGACGATCACGCCCTCGCAGCGCTCGAGCTCCCAGCGGATCCGGCTCTGGGAGAGCCGCCCCTCGTACGCCGCGCGCGCGGTCTCGTAGGCGCCGCGGGCCTCCTCGAGCGTACCGGCGGGCTCGATGATCGGCGCGGCGTCGCGGTGGCTCACCTGGTCGCGCTCGTCGCCGAGCCGCTCTGCCGCGCGCTCCTCCTCGGCGGCCCGCGCGCGGAGCCGGGCCGCGTGCTCGCGCTGGCGCGACGCCTCCTCCTTGGCGCGGTCGGCCTCGGCCTCGAGCGCGGCGATCCGCGCGAGCACGTCGTCTCGCTCGCGCCGGACCTCGTCGATCGCGCGCTCGTGCGCCTCGACGAAGCGCTCGATCCGCTCGAGCGCGCGCTCGGCCGCGGCGAGCGCCTCGAGCGCCTGCGCCCCTCGCGCCTCGAGCGCCTCCCGCTCCGAGCGGGTCCGCGCCTGGCGCGCGCGCAGCTCCACGAGCTCGGCCTCGGCGTGGCGCGCCCGCTCGCGCGCCGCACCGACGTCCTGCTCGAGCCGGGCGAGCGCGCCGCCGCCGTGCGCGGCGAGGTAGCGGCCGAGCTCGGAGCCGAGCTCGGAGAAGGCCGTCTCCTCCTCGAGCCAGCCTCGCTCGCGCTCCTCGCGCCGCGCGGCGTCGAGGCGGAGCGCGGCCTGGCGCGCGTCGGCGGCGACGCGATCCCACAGCGCGGGATCGGGCAAGACGACGTGCGATTCTGCATCGAGCGCCCGAGCCTCGAGGCTCGAGAGCAGGGAGACCTGGACGGGGGCGTGCAGGCCGTCGATGGCGAGCTCCCGCGCCCCGGCGAGCGCGGCGGCGCTCGTGACCACGACGCCGGCGAAGCGCGCGGGGTCCGCCGCGACCCGCGCCATCGCGTCGGCCGGAGGGAGGTTCTGCTCGAGGTACGCGGGGCCCGCGTGCGCCGGGTGCCCCGCCGCCAGGAGCGCGTCGACCACGCGGCGCACGTCGAGCGGCGACGGCAGGAGGCCGTGCTCCCGCAGCCACTCGAGCGAGCGGTCCCCCTCGGCGCCCTCGACCCGCGACGCGAGCAAGCGGGCCCGCGCCGCGCTCGCCCGCCGGCGCAAGCGATCCGCGAGGCCGACCGCCTCGAGCTCGGGCGCGTCGGTCTCCTCGAGCTCGACGAGGCGGGCGTCGCGGGCGAGCCGGTCGCGCCAGGCCAGCGCGGCCCCG
>JAYRVK010001358.1:0-5839 GCA_041918555.1 Sandaracinaceae bacterium | reverse complement strand
CAGGCCCTCGGCCTCGACGGCGGCGTGCACCGCGCCGAGGACCGCGCCCGGCCGCACCACCGCGACCATGTCGTCGCGCGCGATCTCGTCGATCGCGTCGAAGCGCTCGAACGCCATCACCCAGCCGCCGCGCGTCGGGACCGCGCCGCCGCTCCGGCCGGTCCCGCCCGCGCGCGCGGTGACGGGCACTCGGTGCGCGCTGGCGACGCGCATCACCGCGGCGACCTCCGCGCTCGATCGCACGCGCACCACCGCCGACGGGAGCACCGGCTCGGCCTCGGACTCGTCGCGCGCGTACGCCGTGCACACGTCGGGCTCCGTGATCACCGCGCCGCTCGGCAGCGCGCGATCCAGCGCGATGAGCCCCTTCCGTTCCAGCGTCGGCAAATGGGAACGCTCCTGGTTCACCTGTATCATGGCAGGACGATGCGCAGACTCCTCTGCTTGACGTTGCTCGCCTCGCTCGCCGGGTGCGACTCGACCAACCCACCGCCGCCGCCTCCGCGCGACTCGGGACCGCCGGGAGACTCGGGCGACGGACGGATGGACGCGGGCCCCGACCTCGACGCGGGCCCGGACTTCGACGCGGGGCCCGACTTCGACGCCGGCCCCGCCCTCGACGGAGGCCCTCCGCCCGGCGACGCGGGCGCACCGACGTGCATGGCGGCGCCCGCGGACCGGCATCTGCTCACGACCGACCTCGGGGGCGGAGACCGAATCGTCGGGCTGGCCGCGGGCGGCGACGCCTTCGGTCTGATCTGGAACGAGACGCGCGAGGGCGTCCCGGATCTCTTCGCGCGCCGCCTGCCGACGAGCGGGTCGATCGGCGCCGAGCAGCGCATCACGAACCAGTTCAGCCGAGAGAACCCGCCCGCGATCCTCGCGGTGGGGACGGAGTGGATCGCGTCCTGGGTCGACAACGACATGACCACCGGCTTCGACGTTCGCGCGCAGCTGCTCGGGGCGGACATGCGCGCGATGGGCGTGGCGAACCGGCTCACCACCACCGACGCGCTGCTCGAGGACAACCCGACCCTCGCGAACCTCACCGACGGGCCGTTCCTCCTCTGGGTCGAGGACGACATGTCGGCCGGGGTCCGCACCGCGCGCGCGCGCACGCTCAACACCGATGGGACCGGGCGCGGCTCGACCCAGACCGCGAGCGACGTGGGGACCCGCCCGGGTCAGGTCGCGATCGGCGAGCTCGCCGACGGACCGGTCGCGTTCTGGAGCGAGGGTGTGGGTCTCGCGCAAGAGCTCTTGATGCAGCCGCTCACGAGCGCCGGCGCGCTGCGCGGGGCGTCGGTCCCGATCACCGAGGAGGCGAACGCGGACGGCACGGTCGACGCGGCGATCGGGCCCGACGGCGGCGCGGTGGTGTTCGGCGTGCTCGTCTCCGGGGTTCGCCGCGAGGTGCGCTTCCGGGCCCTCGCCCCCGACGGCACCCGAATGGGCTCCGAGATCCCCTTGATCAGCCCGCCGACGATCGGGAGCGACGCCTCGATCGCGGCGTTCGCGGGCGGCTACGCGGTCGCGTACCGAGGCGATCTGGGCGACGGCATGGGCTCGCGGATCGTGCTCTTGCTCGTCGACGGACTCGGCAACGTGCTCGCCGAGACCCCGCTGACGGGCGCGGCCGAGCGCGGCGGGCGCCTCACGCTGCGCGCGACGGGGACGGGCCACCTCGCGGTGGCGTGGGCCGACGACACGACCGCCGGCTACGAGCTCAGCGTCCAGCTCATCCGGTGCGGGAGCTGAAGATGCGCAAGGTTACTTGCAGTGTGCTGATCCTCATGCTCCTCGGGTGCGACTCGATGCCCCCGCCACCTCCCCGCCGTGACGCGGGGCCGGCCGACGGCGGCGTCGTCGTCGTCGATTCGGGCCCGCGCGACGCGGGCGACGCGGGCGACGTCGACGCGGGCGACGTCGACGCGGGCGACGTCGTCGCGGGCGACCTCGACGCGGGCCCCATCGACGCGGGCGCCATGGACGCCGGCTTCGACGCCGGCTTCGACGCGGGCCCCGACTTCGACGGAGGCTTCGACGCGGGCACGGACGCCGAGGCCCTGGGGCTCGACGGATCCCCCTTCGACGGATCGCTCGCGGACCCGTGCACGCTCATCGCGCCGGGGACGGTCTGCGCGGGCAGCTGCCCTGCGGGGAGGACGTGCCTCGAGAACGGCTGCGGCGAGCGCCGCTGTTATGCCGCGGGGTCCCCCTGCGCGACCGCGAGCGACTGCCCCGCGGGGAGCGGCTGCACGATGGGCGCGTGCGTGAACCCCGCGCCGGGCTCGTGCACCGACTCGCGCGACTGTCCGCTCGGCTTCTCGTGCGATGCGGGCGCGTGCGTCGACCGTCGCGTTCGATGCAACCCGGACATCCCGTGCCCGCAGGGCTACTACTGCGAGGAGACCTTCGAACACGGCGTCGGGTACTGCTTCCGCGCGCACTCGCCGTGCGCGAGCGCGAGCGGGTGCTTCTACTCGTCGGCGGCCTGCCGCGACGTGGTCGGCACCGGGACGCTGATGTGCCACATCGCGACCGGGCCCAACTGCCATACGAACGCCGACTGCCCGCTGGCCGGCGAGGTCTGCGGCGCGGTCCCCGTCTCGATCGAGGCCGAGTGCGGACCCTTCGGCCCGTGCGCCACGGTCGCCGACTGCATGACCGGGTTCTCGTGCATCGACCTCTGGGGCGACGGCATCCGCGAGTGCGTGCCGCCCGGGAGCACGTGCGCGCGCCAGACGGACTGTGTCGCGCCGGCGATCTGCGCGGTCCCCGACACCGGGGGCGGGGCCCGATGCATCAGCCGGCCCATATGAAATCTTTTCAGAGTCGTGCAATCAGAGAACGCCCCGAGGGCCGCGGCTGCGGGGTTTTCCGTGTGATCTCATCCCCGGACCCGAGGTCCGAAGATTGCACCGGTGAGCTACCGACCGCTGTCGCGCACGGGATGTCTGCATGAAGCAACTGGCCATCGTCATCGTGGCTCTCTCGCTCGCCGGGTGCGTCGAGCCGACCTCCGGCGGCTCGGATCCGTCCTTCGACCCGGTGCCCATCGGCGGTGACGGCGGGGGCGCCTGTGCCCACCCCGAGGAAGGCTGTCCCTGCGACCAGCCCGTGCCCATCGACTGCTACCTGCCGCCGATCGAGGACGACGGCGTCCTGACGTGCCAGGCGGGCGTTCGCTATTGCCGCGACGGGCTGTGGACCGGCTGCGAGTCGGTCCGATCGTACGAGATCGTCGGCAGCGCGACCTCGCTGATCACCGGACCGAGCTCGTGCAACCCGTGCGATCCAGCCTGCGCGGTGAGCCGCGACGTGCCGAGCGACCGTGACCTGCCTGGGCGCTCGACCCGCGTCGAGTACGACCCCGCCGCGGGCGGGATCCGCCTCGCGGGCGGGGGGACCACCTCCGCGCCGCTCCCGGACTCGGACGGCGACGGCATCCCGGACATCGCCGACGAGTGCGTGGGGCCGGGCGCCTACCGCAACGCCGACGGCACCTGCTCCGGCACGACGTTCTTCTACCACGACCTCCCGTACGGTGGCCCGGCGGAGATCGACCCGCTCGACATCAGCGTCCAGATCCGCACCGCCGACGTGTACTTCCTCATGGACACGACGGGCTCGATGTACGGCGAGATCTCGAACCTGCAAGCCGGCTTGACGAGCGGGAGCTACATCGCGGGCTGTGGCGGCGGCATCATCGGCGCGATCCGCTGCACGATCCCGGACGCGTGGTTCGGGGTCGGTCACCACGACGACTACCCCTACGGCTCCTTCGGGAGCTCGGGGGACGTGGTCTACCGCAACTACCAGGACATCACCGCGAGCCTCAGCGCCGCGCAGAACGCCGTGAATCGGCTCCCACGGCACTACGGTGCCGACATCCCGGAGAGTCAGGCGCAGGCGCTCTGGGCGATCGCGACGGGCGGGGGCCTCGGTGGGTACCTCAGCGCGCGCACCGGGTGTCCGGCGGGAACGTGGGGCTACCCGTGCTTCCGCCCCGGCACCATCCCGATCGTGATCCTCCTGACCGACGCGCCGTTCCACAATGGTCCCAGCGGTTACAACTACTCAGGCACCCCGGCGAGCACCGCGGCCAGCTGGGCTGCCACGGTGAGCGCGTTGAACGCGCGGAGCATCCGGGTGATCACCGTCGACTCGGGGACCGCCGAGCGAGACGCGCGCGCGCTCGCGGACGCGACGGGTTCCTACTCGAGCTCGGGGGCGCGCTACGTCTTCGAGATCGCCTCCAACGGCACCGGTCTTTCGGCGGCGATCGTCAACGCAGTCGTCGATCTCGCGAACTACAACCGCATGGACATCTCCGCGCGCGCGGTCGACACCACGGGCACCCCCGTGGACGAGCGCGGGTTCGTCGACTCCATCACGGCCGTCGGCTGGGGTCCCGGCAGCTGTCGCTCGATCAGCGGCGGCAGCGTCTTCGTCCAGTGCCTGCCGGGCACGCACGTCGACTTCCGGATCGCGTTCCGCAACGACATCGTGATGCCGACGGCGGTGGCGCAGGTCTTCAACTTCTTCATCGAGGTCATCGGCAACGGGACGTTCGTGCTCCAGCGCGTGCCGGTCCGCATCGTGGTGCCGCCTGCGGTGCCGACCTATCCGCCCGACGGCTCCTACTGGCGCGACTACGACAGCACGTTGTATTGCGCCCCCAACGAGCGGCCGGACTGGGGCAACCTGACGTGGAGCATCGCGTCGCTGCCGGCCGGGACGAGCGTGCGCTGGGAGCTCCGCGCGGCGACGACCCTGGCCGGTCTTCCCGGCGCGACGCCGGTGACCTTCACGGTGCCCTCCACCGCGCCGCCGGTCGACGTCGGGTCGCGGCTCGCCGCGGCCGGCGTCCCGAACCTCATCGAGTACCTCCGCGTGACGGCGGTGCTGCTCGCGAACGCCGCGCGGACGGCGACGCCGGTGCTGCGCAGCTTCGAGGTGCAGTACACCTGCGTGCCGGTCGAGTGAGCCCCGTGATATAGCCAGCCGCGGTGCTCCGCCGCAGCCCGCTCTGGCTGGTCCTGCTCGCGATCCCGCTCGTCGAGGTCGTGGGCCACTACGTGGTCCAGGCGCGGGTCGTCGAGGACGACGACTGGCGCCGCGCGAGCGCCGTGATCCGCGCGGCGTGGGAGCCCGGCGATCTCGTGGTGCCCGCGCCCGAGTGGACCGATCCCTTGATGCGGCGCGAGCTCGGCGACCTGCTCTCGCTCTCGGACGCGGGGCGCGCGGACCTCGCGCGGCACCGGCGCCTCTGGACCATGAGCGTCCGCGGCCATCGCCCCCGGGAGGCGCCCGAGGGCGCGCCGAGCTTTCGGCGCGAGGTCGGCCGCGTGCTCGTCCTGCGCTGGGACCTCGCGCCGGCGCGCGTGCTCTACGACTTCGTGGATCACGTCCCCGAGGCGCGCGTGACGATCGGCGATCGCCCGTGCCGCTGGCAGCTCGGCCGGCCGCGTGGGGGGGGGCTCGGCGCGGGGCCGATCGAGGCCGGCGCGCGGCACGTGTGCGACCCGGGCCGCTCGTGGCTGTGGGTCGGCGCCACGGTGGAGGAGGACCTCGAGCTGCGCCCGCGGCACTGCATCTGGCAGCACCCCGCGCGGCCCGAGGTGATCGCGGCGACCTTCGCGGACGTCCCGCTCGGCGAACGGGTGGTCCTCGCGGGCGGCCTCTACTACGAGCACGAGCGCATGCGCGAGCACGGCCCCGTGGAGGTCCGCGTGCTCGTCGACGGCGCGCCGATCGGGCGCATGGTCCACCGCGACGGAGACGGCTGGGAGGAGCTCGTCGCGCCGACGCCGCCAGGCCGCGCGCGCGGCGACGT
>JAYRVK010001357.1:0-8880 GCA_041918555.1 Sandaracinaceae bacterium | reverse complement strand
TCGGATCGGCGCCGAGCGCGTCGGCCGGCGGCACGCAGATCGGGTTCGTCGAGCCGAACGCGCGCTCGCACGTGTAGGCCGGCAGGAACCCGAAGCGGCGCGGGCAGTCCGCGGCGGTGCGGCACTCCGCGGTGCAGCCCTGCGCGCTGAGGCAGAGCCCCGTCTCGCACGACTCGGGGCCGCTGCACGGCTTCTCGATGTCCACGCACACGCGCGTCGCGCCCGCCGCCGCGCAGGCGTAGCCCGCGGGGCAGTCCGCCGCGCTCGCGCACTCGCGCGTGCAGTGGCCGCGGCCGGTCGTGGAGTTGCCGATGCACAGCCCGAGCTCGCAGGTCGCGGCCGAGGCCGTCGTGCAGCCGACGCCCGTGTCGTCGGGGTGGCACGCGCGATCGGCGCCGCACACGTGCTCGCTCGCGCAGTCGCGGTGCGCGGCGCAGCTCATCGAGCACACGCGCGTGCCGCCCACGTCGTCGACGCAGAGGCCGCTCGCGCATTCGCTCGCGGAGGTGCAGCGATCGAGGTAGCGGCGCGTGCCCGTCACGGGCCCCGCGTCGACGCCCGGCGGCCCCGCGTCGACGCCCGGCGGCCCCGCGTCGACGCCCGGCGGCCCCGCGTCGAAGCCGCCGGGCCCCGCGTCGACGCCCGGGCCGGCGTCCGCGCCGATCGGTCCCGCATCGGGCAGCGGCCCCGCGTCGGGGCGCGGGCCCGCGATGCACTGGCCGATCTCGTTGCAGTGCTCCGTCGCCGCGCAGTCGAAGTCGCGCTGGCAGTCCTGTCGGCAGCGCCCGAAGGTGCAGTAGCGCCCGGTCCCGCACTGCGAGTGGAAGTCGCATTGCTGGGACGCGCAGGCGTCGAGCGCGAGCGCGACGAGGGCCGCGGCGATCACGAGAAGGAAGCGTCTCAACGGTCACACTCACGAGGCCAGGCCGTCGCCCCTGCGACGGCCCCTCGGAAACGCAGCGTAGCAGCGGGGGTAGCGCGTGGGCAGACGCGTCGTATGAGAGCGTGATGCCCTCCGTCCCCCGCTGGCTGAGCCTCGTGCTCCTCCCAGTCGCCGCGCTCTGTGACGCGGGCGCGTACTACGCGGCGCGCGCGGTGCTCGTCGTGCACGTGCGCGAGGCGCAGTCGCTCGAGGACTACGGGCTCGTGCTGACCGCGGTGAGCGTCGCGGGCCTCGCGGGGACGGTGCTCGCGGGCCTCGTCGCGATCGGCACGGGGCCCTGGGCGATGGCGGCGGCGGGCGGCGCGGTGTGCGCCGCCGGCGCGCTGATGCTCGGCGTCCTGCCGCCCGACGCGGCGGCGCTCGGCGCGGTGTTCCTCGGCTTCGGCTACGGCCTCGCGCGGGTCGCGATCTTCGGCGCTGCGGCGCGCGCGTTCCCCGACTTCCGCACCGAGCACCTCCGCAACGCGACTTGCTTCGGCATCTACGGCGCCACGAACCTCGTCGCGATGGGCGTGAGCGAGGCCGCGGGGCGCGTGGCCGAGGACCTCGGTACGCGGCCCGTGTTCTTCGCCGCATTCGTGGGCGCGGGGACGCTCTTCCTCGTCGCGATCGGGCTCGGCGTCGCGGTCTTCGCGCCGCGCGACGCGAAGGACGCCCTGACCGAGCCCCCGAAGCGCACCGGCGACGCCCACGTGTACGCGGTCGTCGGCACGCTGGTGCTCGGCGGCTTCGTGTGGACGTTCTGGTCGAGCGGCTTCGATCTTCTCTTCGAGCTCGTGCAGGCGGGAGGGGATGGCTACGCGGGGCACCAGGCGCTGCTCCAGGTCAACCCGATGCTCGTCACCGTCGGGTGCGCGCTCGGCTTCGCGGTGTCGCTGGGCCTGCACTTCGGCAAAGTGCGCGCGCCGACGCTCGTGGTGATGGGACTCGGGCTCGTGCTCATCTCGGCGGGCATGGTCGCGCTCCTCGGCGCCGACCGCGCCGACGACGCGATCGTGTGGCCCGGGGTCCTGCTGCTCTCGATCGGCGAGGCCTTCGCCGCGCCGCTCGTGTACTCGCGCCTCGCGGGCGATCTCCCGAGGCGCCTCCCCACGCTCGCCCTCGCGGGCTTCTGGGTCCTCACCCAGGCGCCCGGGCTGATCCTGCGCACGCTCGAGCTCGACGAGGGGCTCACCCGATCGTTCGCGGTGCTCGGCGCGGTGAGCGCGGCGTTCGTCGGGATCGGCGCCGCGATCCTCGGCGTGCTGTGGCGGCGCGCGCTCCACCCCGACGCCGAGGAGCCGACCGAGTTCTGAGCCTCGAGGGCCCCTCAGGTCAGGTTCCACACGTCGCGCACCATCACGAGCGCGAGCACACCGAGCAGGAACAAGAGCCCGACGGTGTGCACCGCGGCCTCGACCTTCTCGTTCGCGCGCCGCCGCGTGATCACCTCGTAGCCGAGGAACGCGAGCCGCCCGCCGTCGAGCGCGGGCACCGGCAACAGGTTGAACAGCCCGAGCGCGATCGAGATCAGGATCAGGTACCAGACGTACTGCTGCGGCGCGACGCGCAGCGAGTCCGACAGCATGCGGGTCATCTCGACCACGCTCTTCACCTGCTCGTGATCGCGGCGGCGGATCACCTCGGCGATCCCCTCGAGGTTCGCGACGGTCACCGCCGCGGGGAGCAGGAGCGCGCTCGTCGCCGCTTCCTCCATCGAGTGCGTGCGGTAGACGCGGACCGAGACGAGCTGGATCCCGATCACCGGGCGCGCGCCGTCGGCGAACTCGCGCAGCGTCGGGGTCAGCGAGATCGTCATGCGCTCGCCGTCGCGCACGATCACGTACTCGGTCGGGTGACCGGCGCGGCCGCGGTTGGCGCGGACGAGATCCTCGTAATCCTCGACGGCCATCCCGTTCACGCGGATCACGCGATCCTCGGGGCGGAGCTTCGCGATCTGCGCGGGGCTCCCCTTCTGGACCATCGCGACGCGGTTCGTGGTGTCGGGCTCGGGCAGCCCGCCGACCTGCGCGAGCACGAAGATCATCGCCGAGGCCGCGAGGTAGTTCGCGAACGGGCCCGCGAAGATCGTCACGATGCGCGCGAACACGCCCTTGTTCGGGTAGAGCTCGGGGTCCTTCGGGTCGATCTCGTCCGCGGGGTTCATCCCGTCGATCTGCACGTACGCGAGGAGCGGGACCATGCAGACCTGGAACGTCGTCGGGCTGCCCTTGGGCTGGTACTTCCAGAGCGGCTTGCCCAGCCCGATGCTGAACTTCAGCACGCGCATCCCGAAGGCGCGCGCCGCGAGGTAGTGCCCCGCCTCGTGCACGACGACCAGGAGCGAGATGCCGAGGATCCCGAAGGTGACGTTCAGAGGGGTGAAGTCCATGGCGATCCGGCGAAGCCCACTGTAGCCGTATCGACCGGGGCCAGCCATCCTGTCCGCGATGCGCTCGGTCCCCCGCGCGGCGTTCGCCGTCCTCGTGCTCGCGGCCTCGCTCGCGCGCGCGGACGACGGGCCGACGCTCCACGAGTACGTGCCCGACCTCGAGGCCGACGAGGGCACGCTGCTCGTGTCGTCGGGCGGCGAGGTCCCCGAGGCGATCGTCTACGACGGCGAGATCCTGCCGCGGCCCGAGCTCGATCCGCTGCGCCGCGGCGAGCCGGCGATGCTCGCGGGCGCGGGCGACGGCCGGCACCGCGAGGAGCCGGGGCGCCGCTCGCCGAGCTTCCGGCCCGATCGCGTCACGCACCTCGACGGGACGGTCGGCTACTACGAGGCGTTCTCGCCGCGCATCTCGCCGTTCAAGCGGGTCACCGCGCTCGACCGCGTCGAGCTCGCCGAGGACGGAACGCCGATCCTCACCATCGCCGATCCCGGGCGCGCTCGTATCGAGCCCGTCGGCGCGGCGCTCGAGCCGATCGATGGGCTGCCCCGCGATCGGTTCTGGGGCTCGGTGCTCCTCGACTTCCGCGAGGGCGGCGTGGTGCCGCTCCCGAGCGTGTCGCCCGAGTCGCGCATCCTCTCGGTCGAGACCGATCCCGCGATCCCGATCGAGCTGTGGCGCGACGGCGCCGACAACTTCTACGCCTCGGCGCCGGGCGCGGGGGGGGGGCCGGTCCGCGTGGTGTTCCTGACGGACGCGCCGCGCGCGTACTTCGGGCGGCCGATCCCCGACGCGCCGGTCGCCGCGCTCGCGGCGCACGTGGTCGCGCTGCCGCCCTCGGTGCAGCGCGACGCGGAGACCTTCGCCGCCGAGCTCTCGCTCAGCCGCGGGACGAGCTACCGCACCGCGCTCGAGACGCTGACGCGCTGGTTCCGCTCCTTCGAGGAGTCGGAGCGACCGCCCGACGATCGCGGCAACATCTACCTCGACCTCGCGCGCGGGCGCCGCGGGATCTGCCGGCACCGGGCGTACGCGTTCGTGATCACCGCGCACGCCCTCGGGATGCCCGCGCGCTTCGTTCAGAACGAGGCGCACGCGTGGGTCGAGGTCGAGCTGCCGACCGACGCGGGCTGGCTCCGTGTGGATCTCGGCGGCGCGGCGACCGGGCTCGAGGCGCGCGGCGAGGAGGAGGAGCCGGCGTACCAACCGGCGGCCGCCGATCCGCTGCCGCGCCCCCGCGAGTACGAGGAGGCCTACGAGGAGGCGCGCCGCATGAGCGCGGCGAGCGCGCCGCGGCCGGCCGGTGGAGGCGCGGGCGACCGTCCGGGCGGCGGCGGTGCGTCCGACGGTCCCGCGCCGAGCCCGCTCCCGCCGGCGCCCGGATCGCCCGCGCGCGGCGAGCTCGCCCTCGACCTCGACGCGCGCCGCTTCGACGTGTTCCGCGGCCGCGAGCTCGAGCTCACGGGGCGGGTGCGCGGCGACGGCCGCGGGATCGCGGGCCTGCGCGTCGAGGCGCTCCTGCGCGCGCCGCGCGCCGAGCGCGAGTGGCTCCTCGGGGTCACCGTGACCGACGAGGCGGGCCGCTTCCGCGCGCTCGTCGGGGTGCCGCCCGATCTCGCGGTCGGCGAGTACCGCCTGATCGTGCGCACCCCGGGCGACGCCGCGTGGGGCCCGGCGGTTGCTCGCTGAGGCGCGGGGCCCCACGCTCGGCGCATGAGCCTCGCCGCGACCCTCACGAACGCGCTGCCCATCCCCTCGATCGAGAAGCACGGCAACTTCATCCGCGACGCGTGGGATCGCCTGCGCGCGATCCCCGGGGGACGCACGGTGTTCAGCCGGCTCGTGGGGACCGCGGCGCCGTACACCGGCACGATCGGCGCGCGCGTGCTCGAGCTCGAGCGCGGCTTCGCGCGGGTCGAGCTGCGCGATCGGCGGAGGGTGCGCAACCACCTCGACTGCGTGCACGCGATCGCGCTCGCGAACCTCGCGGAGCTCACGGGCAACGTCGCGGTGGCGTACTCGCTGCCCGACGACGCGCGGTTCATCGTGAAGGGCATGTCGATCGAGTACCTGAAGAAGGCGCGCGGGACGATCTACGGATCGAGCACGTGCCCGCCGATCGAGGACGCGCGCGAGCGCGAGCTCGAGATCGAGGTGTCGCTGAAGAACGGCGAGGGCGACGAGGTGGCGCGCGCGGTGCTGCAGACGCTGGTGGGGCCGAAGAAGCGCGGCGGCGCGCACACCGCGTGACAGTCGCCATTCACAGCACGCTCGACCTGTCGGCTACGCGAACGATGGCCGCGCGTCGCCGCGCCGGTGGGTCCGACGCTCTTCGGCCGAAGCTCGACGTCTTGCGACGTGTGCTCCGCCGCGACCTCGACGGCACGCTCCCGGCTCTCGTGGAGACTCGGGCCGAGCAGTCCTGGAACGAGCAGATCTTCGCCCACGTGCTCGACTACCAGACGCTCTTCTCGCACGACTCCGTCCCCTATCACCTTCAACCGAAGGTCCACGCTGGCGGGCGCTACAACGACTTCTCGCTCGGCTTCTTCGGGCTCGACGATGATCTGGTGCTGGGAAGCGCCGAGCTGAAGTCACCGGGCGCGTCACTTGACGAGCCGCAGCCGCGGTACGGCGGTATGACCGCCGTCGAGCAGGCGCACGAGGTCGCGGCGAAGATCGGCTCGTGCCGATGGGTGTTGGCGTCAAACCTCGTCGAACTTCGGCTGTATTCGGCCGGGGTCCTTGTCCCGATCGCGACAGCCTATCTGCGCGACGTCCGAAGCTCGCGCGAACTTGCCGTGCTCCTGGCGCACTTCGACAGATCGGCGCTGCTCGGGCCACGGAACGGAGGAGAGCTTGCGATGGTGACTACCATGCCTGGCGACCACCCGGCCGCCGTGATCGGCCCCGAAGCAGAGTCGTACCGTTTCGTCGCGCGCTTCGTTCCCTCGCCCGAGCGCGAGCGTGCGCTTTACGAGATCGAGCGCACGCTCCGAGCGGCCGCGACTTCGGCCCCGGGCTGGTTCCGCTTCTTCGACGGCCTCGACTCCGGGCGACGCGTCCAGACGCGAACACGGCTCAAGGACGGCTGGGTCGCCGTGGACGCGGCGTCGACCACCAACAAGATTGCACTGCGCGTAGCGGCGAGTGCGACCGGCGAGATCGTCCTCTCGGCACGCATCACCGCTCGCGCCATTGAGTACAACCACGAGAACCGACGGCAGGTGGAAGTCGGGTGGATGATCAACTTGCTGAGGTATTTCGCCGGCATCGCCGAGGCTTTCGAGCCGCAGCCGCGTTTCGAGGAGACGCACATGCCGGACATGGTCGAAGATCCGGCGAGCCATTCGGTGACCCTATCCCGGGGTCTCATCTCCGCCGAGTTGCGCGAAGTCGATGGCGCGCTCTTGATCGTCCGCGACCCCATCCACGACGACTCCGCTCCGAACGCGGGCCTGTGCGAGACGAGCGCGGCGCTCACCGGCGACTTCGTGTGGACGCATCAGAGCGTGACCGCGATCGCGGCGGCGTGCGCGTGCGAGATCGCCGTTCACTTCCGCGATGCGTACGGTGGCGTCGGTCTCGTCCCCGAGGCCGTTAGGGCCGAGATGGACCGGTTGGACGCTCAGGACCGGGCCATTCCAGGCGCATAGGTCTCGCGTTCGTTGGGCACCCGTGGGATCCTGACTGTGTGCATGGGGTCGGCGACGGACGATGGACGCTCCGGCCCGTGCTCGCGACAAGGCAACGTGCGTGCTGCACCTCCGACAACGGAGGCCCCCAGCCGAACACCGTGTCCGAGCGGCCTTGACGGACTTGGACGGATCATGCGCGAAATGAAACGTGCGTCACGTGTAGCGTGCCTGGAGCCGGCGTGACCTGGTTCGCGACCTTCCAGCAGGTCGCTGGCGAGCGCTGGGTCCGTCGATTGGTCGTCCGGGGCACGCTGGACGTCTACCTCCAGGTGGTCGTCCACAAGGACACGAGCGGGCCTCGAGCGGCCCGACGCTACGCGTTCACCGTCCGCTTCGGGGACGAGCTGCTTCGGACATGGAACAGCATGAGCCTCGTCTGCGCCGGAGCGCGCACGCTGCTCCAGTTCGAGATGCGAGTCCGGGAGGGGAGTAGCGCACGGGTACAGGCGCTCATCGACAAGGTCGAGTCGCGTCGGCCCGAGGCCGAGGGCCAGCGAAGCATCATGCGCCTCGTCCACGAGCAGGCCGAACGCGACTCAACGAACGTCGTCGTGGTCTTCCCGCACCATGCCGAGCCGAACCTCGGGTGGGTGCCTCCAGTCTCGCCTCGACACCGGGGACGCGCCCTCACCGAGCCGCAACCGTGGGCTTCGGTCATGGGTCTCGGGCCTCTTGCGATCCCGTACACCCTATCCCACGAGGTGGGGCACCTGCTGGGCCTCGGAGAAGGGTACGGCGACCTCGTGACGGCCTGGGTGGGGAGCGCTCGGCTTCCCGCCCGGATCGAGCGCGGGACGCTGCCCGGCGACGAGGGCACGCCGATGGCCCTGCCCGACGACGCGGGGCCGGACGCCAACGAGCGGCAGCTCCAGGCCATCGTGGGCTATGCGGAGGCGGCCTTGGCGCAGGGCGGCCGAGTGGGCCGATACGGCGACACCGTCGACCACTACCGGGCCCGGCAGGTCGGATGACGGCTCCGAGCGGATCCCGGTCGGGCCGGGGATCCTGGGTCGCGATCGGAGCGCTCGCCCTGGTGCTGGCCCTCGCGGCCGGCGCTTGGATCCTCGCGCAGCAGCGGTGCATCGGTGACTGCGTAGGGAGGCCGACGGACTGCGCGGGGATCGAGCGCTGGTTGCAGGAGGTCCGCCGAGACGAGGTGTGGCCAAGGGGGACGTCGCCGCTTCGCAGGCGCCGATACCGCGTGGCGGTGCCCTATCGAGGGGGCCGGCCGTGCGGCTCTTTCCACTGGGGGATCGACGCCGTCGACCCGAACATCGACGCTGCGGTCGCGGGTGCCAGGGAGGGGGAGGGCACGATCACGGTCACGCTGCGATACTGGAACCCCGACGCGGATGGCGACGTCGTGTTCCTCCGCGCGGTCGGGGCAGAAGTGACGGCCCTCGAGGCGTTGGGGGCCCAGTGGGCTGCCTGGAGCGAGTGAACGCTCCCCATTCTCGCAGAAGGTATCCTATCGCAACTGAGCTTGACGGCGGAGGACTTCGTCCGGCCTCCCAGCCGCGCGAGGCGGCCATGCGGCCGCCTCCGCGTCGTGGCGCTACCGCATCCTCGTCCCGACAATCTTGAACAGCGTCGCTGCGATCTTGTCCGCGAGGTCGTGCGCCTTCGCGACGTCGGCCTCCGCGACGATCCCCGCCGCAACCGCGATCTCCAGGTTGTTCCGCGTCTCGCGCGCCTCGTAGAGCGCCGTGCGCAGCCGCTCGCGACCGTTGCCGTCGTACCGACCGTCGCCCTCTCCGAGGTTCAGCGGTACCGCGATCACCGACCTCCGGAGCTGCTTGGCCAGCTCCGGGTGATGCCGTGCGATCCGCTCCCCGCACCCGCGGCAGAGCCGCACGAGCTCGAGCGCGTC
>JAYRVK010001356.1:0-1796 GCA_041918555.1 Sandaracinaceae bacterium | reverse complement strand
TCGGCGTCGGCCGCGACGATCGCCATGAAGTGCTTGGGCCCGCCTTCGCCGACGAGGAGCAGGGTCTTGTAGACCTGCGCCGGCTCGAGGCCGACCTTCGCCGCGACGGTCGGCGCCGAGAGATCCTCGAGATCGACCTCGTACTCGCGCACCTCGTAGCGCACGCCGAGCCCGTCGAGGAGGCGCGCCGCGTTGGTCTTCTTCACTCCGCGCTCCGCGCCTCGACCGATGCCGGCGCCGCGCGCTCCGCGCGCGCGGGGAGCACGCGCATGCGCAGCCCGTGCTTCAGCCCGAGGGTGACCTGCGGGGCCGCGACGATCGGGTGACCGGGCACGAGCGCGAGCCGCATCCGCTGCGCGATCATCGCGAGCACGATCGTGGCCTCGAGGTACGCGAACGCCTCGCCCACGCACTTCCGCGCGCCTCCGCCGAACGGATAGAACGTGAAGGGCGCGAGGGCGCCCCGCGCGGAGAGCGCCTCCCAGCGATCGGGATCGAAGCCCTCGGGGTTGTCCCAGAGATCCGGGCGCCGGTGCGTGACGTACGGGCTCACGAGGACGAGGTCGCCCGCCGCGAGCGCGCGCCCGCCGAGCTCGTGCGGCTCGACCACGAGGCGCCCGGTGATCCACGCCGGGGGATGCAAGCGCATCGCCTCGTCGAGCACGCGGCGCGTGTAGACGAGCCGGCCGAGATCCTCGAACGTCGGCGCGCGATCGCCGAGCACCTCGGCGACCTCGGCGGCGAGCTTCCGCTGCACGTCGGGGTGCTGGCTCAGGCGCATCAGCGTCCACGAGAGCGCGTTCGCGGTCGTCTCGTGCCCGGCCGCGAGGAGCGTGACGAGCTCGTTCCGGATGCGCTCGCGCGAGAGCTCGGTCCCGTCCTCGTAGCGCGCCTCGAGGAGCATCGAGACCGCGTCGTCGCCGCGCTCGCCGCTGCGGCGGCGGCCGTCGATGATCCCGTAGGCAACCCGGTCGAGCGTCGCGCGCGCGTGGCGGAACCGCCGCTCGCGGCGGGTGGGCAGCCAGTGGGGGAGCCGGATCGGCTGGCCCATCACGCCCTCGACGTAGCGCTGCGAGTCGTCGACCGCGCGGCCGATGTCCGCCGCGTCGTCGGCGGTGCGCGTCCCGAGGAGCACCTCGCTCACGAGCCGCAGCGTCAGCCGCATCATCGCCTCGCTCGCGTCGAGCTCGCCGCGCCAGCGCGCGAGCTCCTCGCCCGTGATCTTCACGATCTGCGTCGCGA
The DNA here is from genome assembly GCA_041918555.1 of Sandaracinaceae bacterium. Classification (GTDB taxonomy): domain Bacteria; phylum Myxococcota_A; class Polyangia; order Polyangiales; family Sandaracinaceae; genus JACKEC01. Next base: position 554 of record JAYRVK010001356.1, on the reverse strand, counting down.
ACGACTCGAGCCGGCCCTTGTGGAAGGTGGGCTGCACGATGCGGCGGTGGATCCGCCAGTCCTCGCCCTCCGAGGTGAGGATCCCGACACCGAGGAAGTCGCGCATCGCCTCGTACACGAGCGTCTGCCGCGTGTAGTGCTTCATCTTCGTCACGAGCACCTCGCCGACGAGCTCGGGCTCGCTGACGAGGTGCGCGCGCTGCGGCCCGATCCGCATCGGGGCCATGCCGCCGTGCTCCGCGGCGAGGCGCGTGATCAGGCGCAGCGGGTCTCGCTTGAACGCGGGCGCGTGACCGAGGAGCGGGAGGGCCCGGACGGGCCCGTCGAGCGGAAAGAGCGAGAGGGATGCCACGGTGCGCGGAGGATAGCGGGCGGGGCGGCCCACGTCGCGGCGGCCCGGGTCACTCGGGAGCGCAGCAACCGGGCGCGGGGACCTCGTTGAAGTCGTCGTCCTCCCTCACGCAGGTGATCCCGTCCGCGGCGAGGTACGCACCGAGGCAGCGGCAGCACTCGGCGGGCAGCGCGAGACCGTCGAGGTGACGGCACGACCCGTC
>JAYRVK010001355.1:0-2634 GCA_041918555.1 Sandaracinaceae bacterium | reverse complement strand
CCGTCGGCCGAGGGGGCCCCCACGCGCAGCGTGGGGAGCGAACGCGCGACAGCGCGTTCGAACGGGGGGAGGGGCCCCGTTGGGGTTTGCCCAACGGGGAGGGGGCGCGCGCAGCGCCCCCTGAAGACTCAGCACCCGCTCGCCTCGGGATCGGCGCGGCACCGCGCGTGCGCGGCCTCGTCGATGCGGCGTCGGAGCTCGTCCGGGACGAAGCCGACCATGACCCCGCCGCCCTCGATCGCGATCACGGGGACGGTGCGCCGCGGCTCGAGCGCGGCGTGCCGCGCGGCCGCGGCGGGGTCCCGCTCGACGTCGAGATCGTGGAACGGGATCCCGCGGGAGCGCAGCCAGGCGCGCGCGTGCGCGCAGTGCGGGCACCAGCGCGTCGTGAAGAGCGTCACCCCGACGTGCGCGCGCGCGGACGCCGACGCCGGAGGCACCGCGGGCGACCCGCAGCCGCTCAGGAGCACCAAGGCCAGCGTCACGGCGCGCAGCATGGGCGGACGATAACGTGGTATCGCTCGGCGGTCCGATGTCGATTCGGTGCGGGAGCTGCGGCCAGGACAACCGAGACGGGGCACGGTACTGCGCACACTGCGGCTCGCAGCTCGACGCGGTGGCCGACGCGGACTCGCTCCTCGGGCGCGTGGTCCACGACCGTTACCGCATCGTGTCGACGATCGGTGAGGGCGGCATGGGCCGCGTCTACCTCGCCGAGCAGCAGATGGGCACCGCCGTCCGCCAGGTCGCGCTCAAGGTGCTGCACGCCAAGCTCGGCCTCGAGGAGCGCGTGCGCAAGCGGTTCTACCGAGAGTGCGAGGTCGTCATCCAGCTCACCCACCCCAACACGATCCAGTTCTTCGACTTCGGCGAGATCGACGGGCGCCTCTTCATCGTCATGGAGTACGCGGAGGGCCCGACCCTCGCGGACGTGCTCGCCGAGGGCGCGATGCCGCTCGAGCGGGTGGATCACATCGTCGAGCAGATCGCGGGCTCGCTCCACGAGGCGCACGCGAAGGGCGTCGTGCACCGCGATCTCAAGCCCGACAACATCATCCTCACGACCCGCGGCACCGAGGGGGACTTCGTGAAGGTCTGCGACTTCGGGATCGCGCAGCGCCGCGGCGAGGGCCCCGAGATCACGGTCGAGGGCACGATCATCGGGACGCCGCAGTACATGAGCCCCGAGCAGCTCACCGGCGCCGCCCTCGACGCGCGGAGCGACGTGTACAGCCTCGGGCTCGTCCTCTACGAGATGGTCGCCGGGGTGCGCCCGTTCTACGGCGACACGCCGCTCCAGTGGGCGACCCTGCACACGACCAAGCCCCCCCCCTCGCTGGACACCCACCCGACCTCGCGCGCGCTCCCCGCCCATCGCAAGGAGGCGATCCTCGCGGCGCTCGCGAAGTCGCCCGAGGATCGGCCCCAGACGGTGCGCGAGCTCGCGACGCGGTTCCTGGGCCGCGAGGTCGGCCGCGTCCCCACCCCGCGCTCGGTCCACCCCGTGCACATCGACCCGAACGCGCCGACGGTGCGATCGTCGCCGGAGAGCACGCTCCGCCCCGCGGGGGTGCGCTCGGGGGCGCGCTCGCTCGCGGTGGTGCTGTTCCTCGTCGGCCTCATCGGCCTGGGCCTCGCGGGCTACGTGCAGCGGGAGCGCATCCTCGGTTGGATCACGCCCACGCCGCCGGCCGAGCCGCTCCCCACCGACTGGCTGCGCATCGTCCAGCACGAGGAGCGGGTCGACTCCGCGGCGCTCGCGCTGGGTCCGCCGGACGACCGATACGCGGTGATCTCACCGCGCGGCACGCTCGTCCTCGAGCTCCGCGCGGGCGTGCGGATGGCGTCCAACGGCACGGGCGGCCCGGACATCGCGATCCTCATCGACGAGGCGCGCTCGGGCCCCTATCGCGCCGACGTCGGCGTCGATCGGCACCAGTACACGACCGTCGGCGCGGAGCTCGTCGGCTCGCTCGAGCTCGACACCGATCAGTGGGAGATCACGCGCGTCCGCTACGTACGCGTGAAGAACCGAGGCGAGGAGAACGTGTATGTCGACGCCATCGGGACCTACGCGACCGTCCGCGTCGAGTAGCGCGCCGCCGGCAAGTTCTCGCCCGCGCGGCGCCCGCGATACGCTCGTCGCGCCATGCTCCGCCGCCCGCTCGTCGCGCTCCTCCTCGCCCTCGCGATCGCCGCCCCCGCGGCCGCCCGCGCGATCCCGCCGGAGCGGCGCACGCAATTCGTCTTGCTCTCGTTCGACACCACGCCGGGCCCGATGCCGCGCGGCCGGCCGGACATGTTCCACGCGATCCACGCAGGCCTGAACCGCCGACGCCCACCGGGCGCGCCGCCGAACTCGTACACGCTCTTCATCTCGACGGGGGGCCTGCAGCTCGACCCCGCGCGGCGGCGCCATCCGGCGGACTCGCTCCCGTTCCTCGGCGTGCTCCCCCGCAACCGCCCGACGATCCGCTACGCGCGCGACCTCCGCTACCTGCGCGGCAAGGCCGAGAACCTCCGCGTGCTCGCGGGGATGGGCGTGGAGCTCTCGTCGCACGGCGTGCGTCACGACCACGGCGCCCCGTGGGATCTCCCCCGCTGGCGCGCCGAGGTCCGCGACAACGCGCGCAT
>JAYRVK010001354.1:0-2430 GCA_041918555.1 Sandaracinaceae bacterium | reverse complement strand
TCGACGCGCGCCGGTCCGGCGCGACGTCGACGAAGGGCGAGGTCTCGTGGCCCGCGTAGTAGAGCGCGTCGCCCCCGAAGGTGCGCAGATCGCGGGCGAGGTCGCGGGCCGCCGCGTCGTCCTTGGCGAGGACGAGCGCGCGCCGCCCGCGGGGGAGCTGCGCCAACAGGTACGCGGCCGCGCTCGGCGGGAGCCCGCTCAGATCGACGCGCGGCCCCGCCGCGATCGCGCGCACCGCGTCGCCCCACCGCGCGCTCGCTCGCTCGAGCGCCGCCTCGACCGCGTACGCGTCGCTCACGACGCGGGGTGTCTAGAGCGCGCGGGCGCGCCGCGCAACGGCGCTGCGCGGTCGCGGTCGCGTCGCGAAGGCTTGGCCGAGCGGGATGGTCGACGCCGGGCTGCGCTCGGGCGCCCGTCCCGAGGGCGCGCTCGGGCGTTCGTCCAGCTCGAGGCTCGGATTCGGGCGAGCCAACCGATGCCGTCTCCCCCCAGCGCGCGCGCACGAGTCGGACATCGTCGACCCCTCGCCACGCCTCCCACCGATGGTGATCCTGCACTTGCCCGACATCCTGGGGCAGCCGTGGCCAGGAGGCGCGCGCCGCCGGCGCGCGACGGGGCGCGGCCGGCGCCCCCTCCGTCCAGACCACCGGACTCCCCGAGCCCCTCGCGTAGCGCGCACGGAAGCTTGCACGACCGGAGCCGGTGCTCCCCGCACGAGCACGAGCACGCGGGGCTCCTCGCGCTGTCTCGCCGCGCGACGAGCTGCTATGAAGGGCGCGATGCTGCGAGTGGATGGGGTGCTGCCGGCGCTGGTGACGCCGTTTCGCGGAGGACGGATCGACGAGGCCGCGCTGCGCGCCCTCGTCGATCGCGTGATCGACGGCGGCGTGAGCGGCCTCGTGCCCTGCGGGACGACCGGGGAGAGCGTGACCCTCGACGACGCGGAGCACGGGCGCGTCGTGCGGATCGTCGTCGAGCAAGCGAAGGGCCGCGTGCCCGTGATCGCGGGCGCGGGGACCGTGTCGACTCGGCACTCGATCCACCTCGCCGAGCAGGCGCGGGCGGCGGGCGCGGACGGGCTCCTCCTCGTGTGCCCGTACTACAACCGCCCGACGCAGGCCGGGCTCGAGGCGCACTTCCGCGCGATCCTCGCGGCCGTGCCGCTCCCGGCCGTGCTCTACAACATCCCGGGCCGCACCGGCGTGGATCTCGCGGTCGAGACGCTCGAGCGGCTCGGCGACGTCGCGCCGATCGTCGCGATCAAGGAGGCGACCGGCAACGTGCTGCGGAGCCAGGAGATCCTCGCGCGCTGCGGCGATCGCTTCACCGTCCGCTCCGGCGACGACGCGCTCACCCTGCCCGTCCTGTCGGTCGGCGGCCGCGGCGTCATCAGCGTCACCGCGAACGCGTTCCCGCGCGAGGTCTGCCGCGTCGTCGAGCGCTGGGCCGCGGGCGACGCCGGCGGAGCGCGCACCGAGCACCTGCGCCTCTTCCCGGTGCACCAGGCGATGTTCCTCGAGAGCAACCCCGGCCCCGTGAAGGCGGTGCTCGCGGCGGCCGGGCACCTCGCGCCCGAGGTGCGGCTCCCGCTCGCGTGGCCGAGCGAGGCGACGGCCGCGAAGGTCCGCGCGATCTGCGACGCGGCGAACGTGAGCGCCGCGTGACGCGCGTCGCCATCTTCGGCGCCACGGGGCGCATGGGCCAGGCCATCGCGCGGGTGATCGCGGGCGACGATGAGGCGCGCGTGATCGCGGCCTGGGCGCACGGCGGCGACGAGCACCTCGGCCACGACGTCGGCGAGCTCGCGGGCGCGGGGCGCATGGACGTCGCGATCGGGGTCCTCGGCGACGTCGACGCGGACGTCGTCATCGACTTCAGCTCGCCCGACGGGACCGAGTCGGTCGCGGCCGCCTGCGCCGCGTGCCGCGTCGCGCTGGTGAGCGGGACCACGGGCCTGCACTCCGCGGCGGAAGACGCCTTGCACCGTGCAGCCGTGGTCGTGCCCGTGGTCCACGCGCCGAACATGAGCGTCGGGGTGACCCTGCTCTTCCACCTCGCGGAGCTCGCCGCGTCGCGCCTGCGCGACTTCGACGCCGAGATCGTCGAGATGCACCATCGCCACAAGGTCGACGCCCCGAGCGGGACCGCGATGCGCCTCGCCGAGCACGTCGCGCGCGGCCGCGAGCTCGTCCCGGGCCGCGTGATCAAGACCGAGCGGAGCGGCGCGATCGGCGCGCGCCCGACGGACGAGATCGGGGTGATGACGCTCCGCGGCGGCGCGGTGGTCGGCGATCACACCTTGCACCTCGTCGGCGAGGGCGAGCGCCTCGAGCTCACGCACCGCGCGATGGATCGAACCATCTTCGCGCGTGGCGCGGTGCGCGCGGCGAAGTGGATCGTGGATCAGCCGCCGGGACGCTACGGCATGGC
>JAYRVK010001353.1:0-1760 GCA_041918555.1 Sandaracinaceae bacterium | reverse complement strand
CTCCTTCAGGCGGGCGCGGCGCTCGGCGGCCCGATCTCGTCGCCGTCGCGGAAGCCGTCCAGCGTCGCGGCGGCCCACAGGGCGTAGCGGCCGGCCTCGATCGCCCCGCGCGCGGCCCGCCCGAGCGCTCCATAGAAGTGCAAGTTGTGTTGCGTGAGGAGACGCGGCCCGAGCATCTCCTTGCTGCGGACGAGGTGGTGGAGGTAGGCGCGGCTGAAGGTCGCGCAGGTCGCGCAGTCGCAGGCCGGATCGAGCGGGCGCTCGTCGTCCTTGTGCCGCGCCTGCTTGAGGTTCACGCGGCCGCGCCAGGTCAGCGCCTGCCCGGTGCGGGCGTTGCGCGTCGGGAGCACGCAGTCGAACAGATCCACGCCGTGGCCGATCGCGGCGACGAGATCGCTCGGCGTGCCGACGCCCATGAGGTAGCGCGGCCGATCGGCGGGGAGCTTCGGGGCGACCTCCGCGAGCACGCGGTACATCTCGGGGATGGGCTCGCCGACCGAGAGCCCGCCGATCGCGACGCCGTCGACCGCGAGCCCGCCGATCTCGTCGAGGTGGGCGAGGCGCAGATCCACGTGGGTCCCGCCCTGCACGATCCCGAAGCGCGCCTGCCGCTCGGGGCCGGGCGCGGCGAGGCTCCGCCGGGCCCACGCGGTGGTGCGCCGCATCGCGCGCTCGATCACGTCGCGCGGCGCGTCGGCGGGCGGGCACTCGTCGAAGAGCATCGCGACGTCGGCGCCGAGGAGCCCCTGGATGCGCATCGACTCCTCGGGGGTGAGGCGCAGCGTGCTTCCGTCGAGGTGCGACTTGAAGGTGACGCCGTCGTCGTCGATGCGGTTCTGCGACGACAGGCTGAACACCTGGAAGCCGCCGCTGTCGGTGAGGAGCGCGTGCGGCCACGCCATGAAGCGCTTCACGCCGCCGAGGGCGGCGACGCGCTCGGGGCCGGGGCGGAGCCAGAGGTGGTAGGTGTTCGCGAGGATCAGGCGCGCGCCGGTCGCCTCGACCTCGGCGGGCACGAGCGACTTCACGGTGGCGAGGGTCCCGACCGGCATGAACACCGGCGTCTCGACGACCGCGCTCGGGGTGACGAGCGTGCCGCGCCGCGCGGCCCCGTCGGTCGCGCGCAGCGCGAAGGAGAACCCGGCCCTCACGCGCGCCTCCGCACGAGCATCGCGTCGCCGTAGCTGAAGAAGCGGTAGCGCGCACGCACGGCCTCGCGGTACGCGGCCCGGGTGGGCTCGACCCCCGCGAACGCCATCACGAGCGCGAGGAGGGTCGAGCGCGGGAGGTGGAAGTTCGTCAGCAGCGCGTCGACCACGCGGAAGTCGTAGGGCGGGCGGATGAACAGATCGGTCGCGCCTTCCCCTGCGCGAAGCGCGCCGGCGCGCGCCGCGGCCTCGAGCGTGCGCACCACGGTGGTGCCGACCGCGACGACGGGCCGGCCCTCGTCCTCGGCGCGCGCGATCGCGGCCACCGTGGCCTCGGGGACCGCGTAGCGCTCGACGTGCATCGGGTGGTCCTCGAGGCGCGCCGCGGTGACGGGCCGGAACGTGCCCGGCCCCACGTGCAAGGTGACTTGCGCGATGCGATGACCGGCTGCGTCGAGGGCCTCGACGAGCGCGGGGGAGAAGTGGAGCCCCGCGGTCGGCGCGGCGACGGCGCCCGGGGCGGCGGCGAAGATCGTCTGGTAGCGCGCGCGGACCTCGGGCTCATCGGTCCTGCGGACGTAGGGCGGCAGGGGAACGTGCCCCTCGCGCTCG
>JAYRVK010001352.1:0-2807 GCA_041918555.1 Sandaracinaceae bacterium | reverse complement strand
GCGCGAGCGCCAGCTCGACCACGTCGCGGGCCTCGCGGATCGCGTCCAGCGTCACGCGGAGCGGGTGCGACACGTCGACCCGGTGCTCCCGGTACGCGCCGATCACGAGGAGGTGCCCGAGGTCGCGGGCCGTGACGAGGCGCTGGATCAGATCGAGCGTCGGGACGTCGCTCCACTGGAGGTCGTCGAGGAACAGCACGAGCGGATGCCCGAGCTCGGCGAAGACCTTCACGAAGCCCGCGAGCACGAGCGAGAGCCGGTTCTGCGCTTCGGTGGGCGGCAGCTCGGGGACCGGCGCGGTCGGCCCGAGGATCGGCGCGAAGCTCGGCGCGAGCTCCACGAGGAGCCGCGCGTTCGCGCCCGCCGCGGCGCGGATCGCGGCGCGCCACGCGGCGAGCCGCTCCTCCGGCTCGGTGAGGAGCTGCCCCGCGAGGCTCTCGAGCGCGGCCGACACCGCCGCGTACGCCTCGCTCTGCGCGAACTGATCGAACTTCCCGCCCGCGAGGTAGCCGCGCTCCTTCACGATCGCGCGCTCGAGCTCCTGGACGAGCGCCGACTTCCCGACGCCGGCCGCGCCCGACACGAGGCACAGCCCCGTCGCGCCGTGGGCCACGTCGTCGAAGACCGCGCGGAGCTGGGCGAGCTCCGCCTCGCGACCGTAGAGCCGCTGCGGGACTTGGAAGCGGCGCGAGACGTCGTCGCGCCCGAGCGCGAAGGGCGTCGCGTGGCCGGCGCGCAGCGCGTCGCGGCAGCGCGCGAGATCCGCGCAGAGCCCGTAGGTGCTCTGGTAGCGATCCTCGGCGCTCTTGGCCATCAGCTTCTCGACGACGCGCGAGAGCGCCTCGGGCACGTCGGGCGACACCTCGTGCGCGCGCGGCGCGGGGTGGCTGATGTGGCGGTGCACCCACTCGAGCGCGCTCGAGGCCTCGAAGGGGAGCCGCCCGGTGAGGAGCTCGAAGAACGTGCAGCCGAGCGAGTAGTAGTCGCTGCGGTAGTCGAGGTCGCGGTTCATCCGCCCGGTCTGCTCGGGCGAGATGTAGGGGAGCGAGCCCTCGAGCCGCTTCGCGAGCGTGATGGACTGGTGCTCGCGCGAGAGCTCCGAGGCGATCCCGAAGTCGATGAGCCGGAGCTCGTCGTGCGCATCGCAAAGAACGTTGCGGGGCACCACGTCGAGCTCGTGCAGGCGCCCGAGGATCCGAGCGAGCGCGATCGCGAGGTCGAGGAACCGGTCGACGGAGAGGGGCGCGCCACCGCGCTCGGCCAAGAGCTCCGCGAGCGAGCGGCCGAAGAGCGGCATCTCGATCGCGACGTTGCCGGCGCCGAACGACACGAGCGCGTGCACCTCGATCACGCCCTCGACGCGCAGCCGGCTCGCGATCCGGTGCTCGCGGCGCAGCTCCGCGACATCGCGCTTGTCGGGGTAGTCGGAGAGGAGCGTCTTGAGGACGACGTCCTCTCCGTCGCGCTCGCGGCGCGCGCGGTAGACGACCCGCGGCGCCGACTCGTGGAGGACCTCCACGAGCCGGTAGCCCGGGATCGCCCGCGCCACCCCGTGCATCAGCCGGGGAAGAGGCGCGCGAACGTCGCGCGGAAGTCCTCGCCCGCGGTGTCGCGGAGCGGGACGCCGTGGCCGCAGAGCGCGTGCCGGAACGCGTGGCGCTCGAGGCGCTCGAAGTCGTCCTTCTTCGGCTGCATCCCGTGCATCCACGCCGGGCCGCAGTTCGCCTTCGTGAAGAAGCCCATGTCGGTCATCTTCTTCACCGTCTCGTCGTCGAACATCGCGTCGGGCGCGACCCAGTTCTGGAGCGCGTCGCACGCGACCGCGACGCCGCCCGCGCGCTCGAGCACGACGATCGCCTCGGGCAGCTTGGTGGTGCGGAACGCGAAGACGCGGGCGTCCGCGATCGGCGCGGCGCCGTCCTCGGTGAGCTCCGCGTCGGGGGCGGGACCGGGCATCCCCCGCGGCGCCCAGAGCGTGGCCCCGTAGCGCTCGACGTAGAACGCGTCGTCGAGCCCGTGCATCGCGCCGATGCGGACGACGTTGGCGACCTCGCCGAGCGCCTCGAGCGCCGCGAGGCCCGGCTCGTCGAGCCGCACCGCGTTGATCAGGCTGAGCCGGCCGTCCTCGCGGACGATCGTCATGTTGCGGCTGAACTGCCACGCCGAGCCGAAGAACTCGGCGCGCATGGTGCCGGTGACGAAGAACACGTCGTCGAAGACCTCGTCGATGGCACCGTGCGGCATCGCGGGCGCGTGATCGGTCATGGGCTCCCCTCCTCGCTTTCGCTGGCGGCATTCTTACCCGAATCCACGCGGAGCGATCCACGCACGCCGCGGGCGCGTTACCTTCAGGCGTCTTGGCCGAGCCCGAGCCCGAGGAGCTGCCCCCGCTCGCCGTCGGTACGGTCCTCGAGGACCGCTACCGGATCACGGGCGAGCTCGGCGCGGGGGGGATCGGCGCGGTGTACCGCGCGGAGCACCTCAAGCTCGGGCACGAGGTCGCGATCAAGGCGCTGCGCTCGCCGTACGCCGCGCACGCGACGATGCGGCCGCGCTTCGAGCGCGAGGCCAAGGCCCTCGCGGCGCTCAAGCACCCGCACGTCGTCACGCTGACCGACTACAGCGTCGCGGACGGCACGCCGTACCTCGTGATGGAGCTCCTCGAGGGACACACCCTCGAGGCGCGGCTCGCCGAGGGGCCCCTGCCGGAGCCGGTCGCGCGGAGCGTCGCGGTGCAGATCCTCGACGCGCTGATCTACGCGCACGAGGAGGGCTTCGTGCACCGCGACCTCAAGCCCGCGAACGTG
>JAYRVK010001351.1:0-12827 GCA_041918555.1 Sandaracinaceae bacterium | reverse complement strand
TGCTCGAGCGCGTCGGCGTGATCGACTGCGATCCAGAGGAGCTCGACGAGCCGTCGCCGCAGGGGCGCCGTGACGTCGGCGTGCGCGCGCGCGACCGAGAGCAGGAGGTCCGCCGCGTCGACCAGAGCGCCGCGCGCCATCAGCGCGTCGGCACCCGCCAGGGCGAGCTCCGCGGCGCGCTCGGGGCGGCCCGCCGCGAGCGCGTGGTGGGCCGCGCGCTCGGGCGCGGCGAGCGTCTCCATCAGCCGTACGTGGATCGCGCACGCGCGCTCGGGCGCGAGCCCGGCGACGGCGCGCCCGCGCAGCCGCGCGGGGAGGGTCCAGCCCTCGGGCCCGCGCTCGGCGCCGGCGCGCGCGAGGGCGAGCGGGTCGAGCGGGGCGAGCGCGCCGAGCGTGGCCTCGTCGAGCGGGCCCGCCGTGAGCGCGAGCACCTCGAAGGCCTCGCGCACGCGCTCGTCGCTCGCGTCGGCGCGGCCGAGCCCCTCGCCCGAGAGCAGCCGCTCGAGGAGCTCGGGGTGCCCGCCCGTGAGCTCGAGCACCGCGTCGACGGCGTCGCGGCTCGCGAGGAACGCGCGCACGCCGTCGCGATCGAGCGGCTTGAGGGTCAGCGTCCGCGCGCCGTCGGCGCGGGCGAGCTCGGCGACGCGGCCCGTCGGCGCGCCGTCGAGCGCGGCCACGAAGAGCACGCGCGGCCGCTCGCTGAACGGCCCCGCCTCGACGAGGCCGCGCACGAGGTCCACCGCGCCGCGCGACGCGGCACAGAGGCCGTCGAGGACGACGACCGGCGGGTTGTCGAGCTCCGCGAGCACGCGGTCGACGGCCTCGCGCTGGCGGAGCCGGTGCTCCGCGAGAGCCAGGAGGTCGATCACGGGCTCCGCGCGCTCGGCGCGGAGCAGGGCGCGGGCGGCATGTCGCGCGCGGCGCACGGGCGAGAGCTGGGCGAGCGCCTGCTCGAGGATGGCCTCCACGGCGCCGGCGTCCCCGGCGCTCGCGCGGATCACGGGACCGGCGCGGTGCTCGCCGAGCCACGCGTCGATCAGCCCCCCCTTCCCGGTGGACGCGGGACCGTCCACCAGGAGCAGCCGGACCTCGCCGCGGCAGGCGCCGCGGTAGGCCTCGCGCATCGCCTCGAGCTCCGCGCTCCGGCCGGCGGCGCGGGCCGCGGTCTTCGGGGCGTGGATGTCTTCAGGCGTCACGCTGCACCATCGAGCCAGAACCGTGCCGAGGATTCGCGCCTTTTTTTCTGGGCATTCAGAGGGGTCTCGGGCTCGATCGTGCGTCCGATGACGGGCTCCGCGCGGCGGACCGTGAGCGTGCTTACAGCCAGGCGCCGTCGTGCCCCTCCGGGACCAGCGGGGTCGGGGTCGGGTCCTCGTAGACCTGCGCGACCCGCTCGGAGGCGAGCACGCTGAGCGCGTCTACGCAGAGGACGGGGCCGCCGGGCGCGACGAGCGCCCCGAGGAGCGGCTCGCCCGCGCACGGGCGGAGCTCGCCGCCGACACCCTCGCAGCCGGGCGCCGCCGCCTCCCACTCGACGCGCGCGATGGGCGGGCCGAGCGCGAGGTCGCTCGCGACGGCCGCGAGGTCCGGGTCGCCGGCGCAGCCGGCGAGCGAGGTGAGGACGGCGAGGATCGGGAGAACGCGGTTCATGACGGTGTTCGTGGGTGAAGAAAGGAGCGGTGACCCCGGCGGGGCGATGATGAGCTTGGGGTGTGTGGAGGACCCCGCCGGGGCCACCCGACTAGAAGGCGAGGCGCCTCCCGGTCGAAGCGAGACCCTGACGACGACGCTGGCGCTCTTCGGGCGTGAGCCCATCGTCCTCGCCGCCGCCGACGATCTCGCCCACCAGCGCGTCGAGCCCGACCGTCGTCGAGAGGAAGATCTGCGTGTCCGGCGAGAACGGACTGCGCGCGTTGCCGGTCGAGTCGAACAGGGGCGCGACCACGCCGGCGTTCTGGATCCCGAGCTGGAGGTTCAGCCAGGGCAGCACGTCGTACGCGACCGCGAGCGAGAAGTAGGTGAAGGCGCGCCAGTGCGACGGGCTGTCGTCCGTCGCGGTGATCACGCCGCCGTTGATCGGCACCTGCGCGTCGCCGATCTCGAAGTTGTAGGTCCCGAGGAGGAACCCGCTGAAGCTCACGTTGAAGTTCTCGAACGGGGTCACGTTGAGCGTGACCCCGCCGAGCAGGATGTCGCGCGCGGTGGTCAGCCCCGAGGCTTGCGTGCACACGGGGGCCTCGCCCGGCGCGGGCTGGAGGCACTGGCCGGGGTAGGGCTCGCTGGTCTGCGCGACGTTGGTGGTCGCCCACCACCGCCGGTACGCACCGCTGAGCGCGACGGTGAGGCCGGCGGCCTCGGGGAACGAGCGCGAGACGACCAGACCCAGGCCGGTCTGGAGGATCCGGCCGGCGGCCTGGCTCGCCTTGCTCAGCGGGAAGCCGAGGCGGCCCTGGAGCTGGAAGGCGAAGCCCTCCCACACGAGGATCTGCCGCAGGTCGAGGAGCGTGTCCGAGAGCAGCGGCTCGCGGTTGTAGGTGTCCTCGTTCGAGTCGGTGAGCTCGTACGAGAGCGCCTGGTTCGCCCACAGGAACGTGCTGTCCGTGAGGTAGAAGCGCGGCGTGAGGCTGAAGCTCATCTGGACCGTCGGGTCGTAGGTGAGCTGCGCGCCCGGCGCGAAGGTGTGGGCCGTCGCCGCGGTCGTCCACGAGAAGAACGAGTTGGCGAAGGTGAGCGCGGGGCCGGCGGGCGCGTCGCTCGGCTGCGGCTCGGGATCGGCGGGCGCGGGCGCCTCGGGCGCCGGGGTGACCGCGTCGGCGTCCGCTTCCGCGACCGCCTCCGCGACGGCGTCCGCTTCCGCGTCCGCTTCCGCTCCCGCGACGGCGTCCGCTTCCGCGACGGCGTCCGCTTCCGCTCCCGCGTCCGTCGCGTCCTGCGCGGCGGCGGGAGCCGCCGCGAGGAGCGCCGCGAGGGTGATGAGGAGGGGCTTCATCGTCGCCTCAGGGCTGCGCGCCGAAGCCGAGGTGCCAGGTGAGGAGCCGCGCGAGGTCCAGGTTGTCGACGAAGCGATCGAGCTCCGCCTGCGCCGCGTCGTTCCCCGCGGTCGCGCGCTCCTGGAGGCGTCGAGCACGCAAGATCAGTTGCGCCCCCACGCCGCGCTGCACGCCGCCGTCCTCGTAGCTCACCGCCACGTAGGTCAGGCCGCTGTCGGGGTCCGTGTACTCGACGAGCGGGAGCGACGGGTCGATGTCGATCTCCTCCGCGCCGCCGCGCACCCACACCCGGCTCCGGTTGAGGAAGTCCTGGTCGTAGGTCTCGGGGATCATCGACATCCCGAACACCGCCGCGTAGAGCTGGATCGAGAAGGACGCGTTCGGCGCGAGCGGCGTGCCGGGCATGTCGCCCTGCGCGATCTCGACGGCGTCGGGGTAGAGGAGCTCTCCGCGCGCGTCGACGCGCGGCGCGATGGTCGCCCAGTCCTCGCCGAGCACGCCGCCGAAGAAGCGGCTCATCGACGGACCGAAGGTGTTCGCGAAGTTGAGCTGGTAGCGCCGGATGTCCGCGTCGGTGTCGCGCCCGAGGAAGTAGGTCGTCGGATCCGCGAGGACCTGGATCGCGAGGATCTTGTCGTAGAAGTACCCGACCCGCTCGAGCTGATCGAACCAGAAGTAGCCCGCGTCGAAGTCCCACGTGGTCTCGAGGTAGCGCCCGTCGAACGCGTCGACCTGCACGTCGCTCCCGCCCGAGAGGTACGCGGGCGCGCCGTCGGGCCGCGTCGAGGCCGAGTAGCCGCCCGGCTCGGGCGCCGTGATCACGCGGAGCAGCGCCTGATAGGCCGCCGAGACGGCGAGGGTGTAGCCACCCATCCCGCGCTCGTTGGTCCAGAACGCGTCGAAGCCGCCGACGTCACCCCACACGTCCTGGAAGACGCCGCGGTAGAGCGCGTAGGTCTGGTTCGCGCGCTGGAGCTTCTCGAAGTAGCGGTTCAGCGTGCGGTCCGCCGAGGAGCCCACGTTGAAGCCGATCCGGCCGCGCCGGAAGTTCGAGAAGATGTAGTAGTTCCAGTAGCTGTCGATGACGCTCTGGACGCTCTCGTACGCGTCCGCGCCCGCGTCGTAGCGGTAGCAGCCGGGCGACAAGTCCGCTTGCTCGTCCGAGCAGAACCGGTACGGCACCACGACCCGCCCCTCGGGATCGCTCGTGGCGAAGTCGATGTCCGAGCGCGCGAGGAGACCGCTCGGCGAGAGGCTGTCGTACGGCACGTCGACGCGGCGCTCGAGCGACTCGCGCCCGCCGGCGAGGGCCGGGAGCTCGGTGTAGGTGTACGCGCTGAGGTCGCCGCCGAACGCGGTGTCGAGGGTGATCGGCACGGGCCAGCCCGCGTTCTGGATGAACGCGAACCACGCCATCTCGTCCGCGTCGGGCACGCTCTCGAAGACCTCGACGAGGTCGCCGTAGCCCATCTTGATCGCGGCGAAGTCGTAGTGCCCGAGGCCCTGCGCGTCGGTGACCACGAAGTTGTTCCCGTAGTCCATGACCGTCGAGTACTGGTACTCGTGGATGCGGCCGTCGATCTCGGCCTCGGACAGCGGGTCCCACGCGCGCGGGCGCATCGTGCCGTCGTCGCGCAGCTCCCAGTAGCGCGGGTGGTAGTTCAGCGAGTCGAACGAGCCGCTGAAGTTGTGGCGCAGGCCGACGCTGTGCCCGACCTCGTGCAGCGCGAGGCCGCTCATGATCGGGTGCCGGAGCATCGCGCGCACCGCCTCGTAGTCGATCCCGCCCTCGCCGCGGACGTCGTAGTCGACGCCGTTCCACGAGACGATCCCGTCCGAGGCCGCGGCGCGCTGGACCGCGCGCGCGAGGCCGAGCAGGCCCTCGTCCGCGAACTCGCCCCAGTCGATCCCCGCGCCGACCTGCAAGCGATCCCGCGCGCGCTGCAGCGCGGAGCGCTGCGCGAGGCTCATCCCGCGGAGCGGCGAGGCCGCCGCGAGCACCGCGTCGTCGACCGGGAGGTCGGGGTCGATCCCCGCGAGCGCGCGCACGTCCCGCGTGGTCATCATCCGCTCGATCTCGGTGCCGTGGAGGCGCGAGAGGATCGCGTCGGCGCTCGTTCCGTCGCCGAACGCGCCGGCGGTGCTCAGGCGATCGAAGCTCTCCGCCACCCGCGCGACCATCTCGGCGGGCGTGCTCGCCGGGCCGCGGCCGTGGTCGTGGCCCGCGTGCGCCCACGAGAAGTCCATCGCCGACGCGAAGCGCTCCGCGTCGTCGCCGTCGATGTCGATGACGTGGTCCGCCGCGCCCGCGCGCGCCTCGGGCGCGTTCATGCGATCGATCCACGCCTGCACGTGCGCGCCGTCCTGGATCTCCTCCTCGGTGATGTCGCCGTTGAGGAGCCGGACGATGTCGCGGCCGTACGCGGTGATGGTCTCGATGCCGGCGCCGTAGATGTACGCGGTGCCCGCGATGACCTCACCGGTCTCCGGGTCCGGGTGGTTCGGGCCGTAGCCGAGCGGGCTCGCGCGGTGCGGCTCGTTCACGTAGCCGATGAGCGAGTAGCGGAGGTCGCCGATGCGCGCGACGGTGCCGGCCGGTCCGCACGCCTCGTGCGCGCCCTCCGGGACGGGGCTCGGGCACACGTGGAAGACCACCGGGTCGCGGCCGCGCTCGCCGGCGCAGTCGCCGCCGCCGTTGAGGCGGCACTCGTTCTCGCGGAGCGAGTCGATGGTGTCGACGAAGGTCTGGTTCCACTCGCGCGCGAGCATCTCCATCTCGGGGATCAGGTCCGCGGGGAAGTTCTCCGTGAGGTGGTACGCGATCGGGCGGATCGCGCGGTCGCGGTACGGGAGCGTGCACGCGCCCTGGATCCGCCCGTCCTCGCCGATCGCGCGGCGCGCGCGGCCGAGATCCGTGTCGCACACCGAGCCGCGCCCGTCGGCGCAGTCCGCGTCGGTCGCGCAGGCCGTGAGCTCTCCGTCTGCATCACGCAAGTGGCTCTGCATCCAGAGGTTGTGCCGGTCCACGAAGCGGTAGCGCGCGGGCTCCACGAGGCCGTAGGCCGGGTCGTAGCCGGGCCGCTCGGTGACGAAGTAGCCGAAGCGGTCCATGCGGTCGCCCGTGTAGACCATCGGCTGGTAGTCGCGGGTCTCGTCCACGCGCAGGAACGAGCTGCGCACGGTGATCTCCGAGGCCGCGCAGTCGACGGGGTCGCCGTCGAAGATCTGGAAGAGGAAGCAGCTCGGGAGCGGGCCCAGGCCCGGGATGTCCGTCGTCGTCGGCCGCACGAACATCTTGTTGGTGATGTCCATGTACTGGAGGCGCGACGCCTCGTCGGCGGGATCCTCGCGCACGAACACCGGCGCGTTCGGATCGTCCTCGTCCTGCACGAACCACTGGACCGGCTCCATCTCGAGCCCGTCGAAGTAGCGCGCGAGCATCATGAAGTTCGGGTCCGACACGAGGTTCTGCGACCAGTCGACGCGCATGAACTCGCGCTCGTGCCAGGGCCGGTCGGTCGCGTTCTCCTCGATGACGTTGAGGCGCTCGCCGGTCACCGGGTTGTACTGGTGGCGGATGTCGAAGTGGCTCGTGATCGCGTACATCGCGACCGGCGCGCCGCCCGTGTCGGTCGTGCCGTTGACGCCCTCGCCGTCGGCGCCCGCGACGTTCTCGTAGGCGCGCCGCGCGACGAGAAAGTCCTCCTGGATCTCCCAGCGGATCCGCTCGAGCTCGCCGGTCTCCCCGACGAACGTGAACTCCGTCGTGTACGGCGTGTCGACGACGGTCTGGTGCAGGTACCAGTCGCCGCCGAGCAGATCGGTCTTGCGGGTCACGTTGGGCTGGACGCGGTTGACGGGCGGCTGCGTCTCGAGGCAGCCCGCGGCCATCGTCGCGAGCAGGGTCACCAACACAAGGCAGGCACGGTTCTCCATCGCTCCTCCGTTCGAGCGAAGGCCCTCCGCAAGATGCGTGCGCAGGCCGGCGCGCCCCCGAATCCGTGCGGGGAACGGACCCTCGCGGGCCTGAACGAATCCGTCGTTACGTGTGCGCCGAAACGCGGGTGACGCGGCGGGCGTGAACCGGCCAGCCTTCTGCCGCTACCATGCGTGCATGCCTCTGGGGTCGCGTGCTCGTGCGTGTGCCTGTGCCTGTGCCGCGCTGCTCTCCCTCCCGGGCGCGGCCGCGGCGGAGGTGCTCTCGGTGTCGGGCGACTTCCAGCGCGGGCCGCCCCCGAGCCCCGACCTGCGGCCCGGCCACAACGAGAGCCCCTTCGGCTGGGCGTGGCTCGAGCTCGCGGGCTTCTCGCTCGAGGTGACGATGCCCGGCCTGGATCGCATCTTCGGCGAGGTCCCCCCGGGTCGCTGGGGCGGCGGCGCGTCGCCGCCGACCGATCCGGGCGTGCCGGTCGCGGGGGGAGACACGTTCTCCTCGCACCTGATCCACGTCGACGCCCTCGACGGCGAGCCCGGCCGCTACGCCGGCGACGTCACCTTCGACGGCGAGATCGTCGCGGTCTTCGTGTCCGGCGACGTCCTCTACTACACGGACTACACGCCCGGCTTCGAGTACGCGGAGCAGGAGATCCGCGGCGTCGAGCTCTTCGACGGAGATCCCGACGGAGACGTCGTCGAGCGCGGGCCCGACGGGCTGACGCTCCGGCTCGATCTGCGGGTCGACGGCTTCGACCGTGTCGACGAGCTGCGCGTGATCACGCGCGCGACGCGCCCGCGCGCGCTCGTGGTCCTCGAGTGCCCGGTCGAGGTCCGGGTCGAGGGCGAGACGGTGACGATGACCGCGACGCTCCGGAACGAGGCCCCCGAGGGGGGCACCGAGCCGAGCCTCCCGGTGGAGCTCCTCCTCGACTGGAGCCCCGACCTCGCGGGGGGCCCGGGGGGTCGGGTCACCTTCGACGGCGTGACGCTCACGTGCGTGGGCACCCCCGGCGTGATGCACCGCTGTCCGCTCGGCCGCGTCCCGGCGGGCGCGCACGCGATCGAGGGCGTGGCCACGCTCCCGCCGGGCACCTCGACCACGCTGACCGCCGAGCTGCGTGGCGCCGACACCGCGCCCGGGAGCTGCGCGGTGGCGATCGAGATCCCCGGGACGGAGGTCGACGGGGGCGTCCCTCCGCCGGGGCCACGGGTCCTGGTCCCGGGGTTCGGCGGCGGCGGCGGCGCGCGCTGCGCGGCGACGCCCGCGGGTGGCTCGCCCAGGGCCGCGCTGATGCTCCTCGCCGCGCTCTGCCTCGCTCGATGCTGCAAGAGACGTTGACGGTCGGCGAGCGGCGCGTCGAGCTCTTCCGCACGGAGGAGGGGGGGCCGCCGCTCGTCCTGATCCACGGCTCGGGCGGCAACGGCGGCGCCTGGTCCGAGGTCGCGCGCGAGCTCTCGGCCTTCGAGGTGATCGCGCCCTCGCTCCCCGGCCGCGGCGCGAGCGAGGGCGAGGCCTTCGAGGACGCGGCGGCGGCGGCGAGCTGGCTCGCGGAGGTGCTCCGGGCGCTCGGCGGACCGCCGCCGTTCGTCGCCGGCCACTCCTACGGCGGCGCGGTCGCGCTCGAGCTCGCGCTCCTCGGCGCGCCCATCGCGGGGCTCGTCCTCGTCGCGACCGGGGCGCGCCTGCGCGTCCACCCGACGGTCCTCGAGGCGGCCGCGCGCGCGGTGGAGGGCGGGGTGCCGATGTCAAGTCGGTTTGCCTTCGTCGGAGCGCGCCCGGAGGCCGTCGCGGCGTACGAGGCGGCCGCGCGCGCGACGCCGCCCGAGGCGACGCGCCGCGACTGGACCGCCTGCGATCGCTTCGATCGCGTCGGCGCGCTCGAGGGGATCGCGGCGCCCGCGCTCGCGCTCGGCGGGACCGCGGACGTCCTCACGCCGCCCAAGTACCACCGCTACCTCGCCGAGCACCTCCCGCGCGCGCAGCTCCGGCTCCTGGAGGGGCGCGGCCACATGCTGCCGTGGGAAGACCCACACGGATTCGCTCGCGAGGTCCGCGCTTTCGCGGCGGCGTGCTAGAAGACTGCACGAGAATGAAGGTGCGCGACCGAATCCTGGTCCTGACCGATCTCTTCATGGGCGCCCTGTGGGCCGATGACGAGTTCAGCGAGGACGAGCAGAAGGCCGTCCGCACGCTCCTCGCCGACCTGCTCCTCGTCACGCCGACGACGCTCCCGGCCGAGGTCGAGGACCGCATCGTGCGCTTCGACCCGCTCTCGTTCGATCTCGAGGAGGCGGCCGGTGACTTCGCGGCGGACCCGCCCATGGCGAAGCGGCGCCTCCTCGAGCTCGTCGGTCGGATGGTCGACGCCGACGGCGTGGTCGACATGAAGGAGGACGAGTACCTCCGACGCCTCGCGGCGCTCCTCGGCATGGAGTACTCGGAGTACTCGGACCTCGTCCTCGACTACGAGATCGACGAGCTCCGCGAGAGCTTCGAGCAGCTCCGCGCGCCCCCGCCCCCGATGGTCGGTGCCCCCGCGAGCAAGCGCGCCGCGCCCCCGCCGCCGATGGTCGACGAGGCGAGCGTGCGCTTCGTGCTCCCCCCCGGCGCCTTCCGCGACGAGGATTGAGGGATTCCTTGCGAGATCGGGAGTACGACATCGCCGCGTTCGGGGCGACGGGGTTCACGGGCGGGCTCGTCGCGAGCTACCTCGCGCAGCACGCGCCCGCCGGCACGCGATGGGCCGTCGCGGGGCGGAGCGCCGAGAAGCTCCGCGCGACCGTCGCGCGCCTCGCCGCCTCGCCGTGTCCGCCCGCGGGGATCCTCCTCGCGAGCGTCGACGATCCCCCGAGCGTCACCGCGATGACCGCCGCGGCGAAGGTGCTCCTCACGACCGTCGGCCCGTTCGACGCCTACGGGGAGCCGGTCGTGGCCGCGTGCGTCGAGACCGCCACCGACTACCTCGACATCACGGGCGAGCCGCGCTTCGTCGACCGGACCATCGAGCGCTACCACGCCGACGCCGCCCGCGCGGGCATCAAGGTCGTGTCCTGCTGCGGCTTCGACAGCATCCCGCACGACCTCGGCGTGCTGTACACGCTCTCGCACCTCCCGAGCGGCGTCCCCGTGCGGATCGAGGGCTTCGTTCGCTCGCGCGGGACGTTCTCGGGCGGCACGTGGCGCTCGGCGGTGGGTGCGTTCGGCGACGCGCGCGCGCACGCGAGGGAGCGCAAGGGGCGGCCGCGAGAGCTCGCGTCCGGTGGCCGGGTGGTCCGCGGGATCCGGCCGCGCCTGCGCTGGGAGCCGCGCCTGCGCGCGTGGGCCGCGCCGCTCCCCACCATCGATCCGCAAGTCGTGTTGCGGAGCGCGCGGCTCTGCGAGGAGTACGGGCCCGAGTTCCGCTACGGGCACTACGCGCGGGTGAGGCACCTCTCGACGATCGTCGGCGCGGGGCTCGCGCTCGGCGGCCTCGTCGCGCTCTCGCAGTGGCGGCCCACGCGCGAGCGGCTGCTCGCCGTGCGCGCCTCGGGCGAGGGCCCGAGCGCGGAGCAGCGCGCGCGCTCGTGGTTCACCGTCACGTTCCTCGCCGAGGCCGGCGGGCAGCAGGTGACGACCGAGGTCGCGGGTGGCGATCCCGGCTACTCCGAGACCGCGAAGATGCTGTCCGAGTCGGCGCTCTGTCTCGCGCTCGAGCGGACCCGCACCCCCGCGCGCTCCGGCGTGATCACCCCGGCGGCCGCGCTCGGGCGCCCGCTGATCGAGCGCCTGCAGGCCGCGGGGATCTCGTTCCGCCGAGTGACCTGAGCGCGCGGTTGACGCCGCCGCGCGCGGGACTAGTAAAGGGCCCATGACGCAGCGCTCGAGTCGTGTGATCGCCGTCCTCCTCGTGGCCTTCGCGATGGGCTGCGGCGAGGAGTCCCAGACCCCGTCCACCCCGACCCCGACGCCCGAGCCCGAGGCGCCCGCGGCGCCGCGCCCGCTGCGCGAGGTGGTCGCCGACACCTTCGAGGCGCTCCCCGAGACGGTGGAGCTCGACATGGAAGAGGTCTTGCTCGGCCGCGCGCTCTTCCACGACCGCCGGCTCAGCGGCGACGAGACGATCTCGTGTGCGACCTGTCACACGCTCGATCACGGCGGCGCCGAGGCGAGCGCGGTGTCGACGGGCATCCGCGGGCAGCAGGGGCCGATCAACGCTCCCACCGTGCTGAATTCCGAGCACAACTTCGTCCAATTCTGGGACGGCCGCGCCGCGAGCCTCCTCGAGCAGGCCGCGGGCCCGGTGACCAACCCGATCGAGATGGGCGGCGAGTGGGACGCGATCCTGACGCGGCTGCGCGCGGACGAGGCCCTCGTCGCGCAGATGACCGCGGCCTACGGGGAGAACGCGGTGACCCAGGCCAACGTGCTCGACGCGATCGTCGAGTACGAGCGCTCGCTCGCGACGCCCGCGCCGTTCGACCGCTGGCTCCGCGGGGACGACGCCGCGCTCGACGAGCAGGCGCAACGCGGCTTGCGCACGTTCGCCGACGTCGGCTGCACGACCTGCCACCGCGGGAGGAACGTCGGCGGCACGATGTACCAGCGCATGGGCCTCGTGCACGACTACTTCGAGCGCCGCGGCGGGGCGCGCACCGAGGCCGACAACGGCCGCTTCAACGTCACGCACGAGGAGGCCGATCGGCACAAGTTCAAGGTGCCGACGTTGCGCAACGTCGAGCTCACCGGGCCCTACTTCCACGACGGCTCGGAGGAGGACCTCGGCGACGCGGTCCGCACGATGGCGTACGTCCAGCTCGGCCGCGAGCTCGAGGACGCGCAGGTCGCGGACCTCGTCGCGTTCCTGCGCGCGCTGACCGGCGAGCTGCCCGAGCACGCGCGCATGCCCGCGCCCGCGGCCCCCGAGGCGCCGGCGGGCGCCCTCGCGCCGGAGTGACTCACCGCGCGATCATCGGTCGCGATCGCTGCCCGTAGGGTGGGTCGGACCAGCGATCGCGCGCGGGGTCGTACTCGAGCTGGAACGCCCACACGCGGCCGCGGCAGCGCGCGTCCTCTTCCTCCGACACGTCGGCGGGCCAGAGCTCCTCGTCGAGCCCGCAGCGCGCCCCCGTCTCGACGCGGTACTCGGCCTCTTCCACGTAGACCGCGAGCCGCTCCTCGACCCGCGCGTAGCCGAAGACCACGCGCCGCGAGACGCGGTCGAGCGCGTACGAGGCGTCGCGGTGCTCGACCCGCTCGTAGATCGGCAAGTGGAGCTGCAGGGTCAGGTCGGGTCGGTAGGCGTAGACGTGGCGCCGCCGATCCTCGCCGTCGGGCGAGGCGTACGGGAGGCCGCCGCCCGTGATCAGCCAGCGCCACTCGGGTCCACGGGTCTCGAGGTCGACGTGCAGCTCGGGCGCGGGGTCGTCGTCGAGCTGCGTGAGGGCGAACGCGTGGATCCGCGCCGGGCTGCACCCGGGCTCGAGCCGCACGTGCTCGGCGAGGGCGAGCGATCCGTCGCCCGCTTGGACCGCGCGCACGAGGCCGTGCTCGCGGCAGCGCAGGAGCGCGTGCGAGCTCGCGCCCGTGGGCGAGGTCCCGAGATCGACGCGGCACGCGGCTCGCGCGCCGGGGTCGTCGCCGAGCCGCGCCACGCATGCGTCGAGCGCGGAGTGATCGTAGAGCGCGTAGAGGCTCGTCGCGCCCTCCGGGCTCGTGGCGCGCCGCGCCGCGCGCACGCTCGGACGCACGCCGTGGCGCGCGAAGAGCAGGGCGCCCAGCGAGCTCACCTCGGAGCTCGTCGCGCGCTCGACGCGCCAGCCCTCGGGCGTCTCGGAGGGCGGATCGGGGAAGGTGACCTCGGTCTTTCCATGCCGCGCAGTCGTCTCGGGCCGCAGCTCGACCGCGGGCGCCGGCTCGGTGCA
>JAYRVK010001350.1:0-4720 GCA_041918555.1 Sandaracinaceae bacterium | reverse complement strand
GGCGAGCCTGCTGCGCAGTCTCGCCCCGGCGCGCCGAGCCCAGCGGGTCTAGGCGCGCCCGCTTCGCGCGGCACGCGAGGGTCGCCGCGGTCCTCAGGGGACGATCGTGTTCCAGTCGTCGTCGATGCAGCGGACGTCGTCCGGGTAGAGCTCGGCGTACAGGCGGCACGTGTCCGCGAACACCGGCCACGCGTGGTCCTGGTAGCTGCCGTCGACCAGCGACCGGGACCGGGGAGGCCCTGTAGCTCGTTGGCGACGCACCAGGTCCCCTCCTCACAGGGGGCGCAGCCCACGCCGACGGCTCCCCCGTGACGGGATCGATCCGGTCGGCCTCGGCGAGGTTGGAGTCGCAGGCGCCGCTCTCGCCGATCGCGTCGAGGCAGGCGCCATGCGCGTAGTCACGGCCGAGGACGGCTCCCACACGGGTCGTGCGCTCGCACTCCACCCGAGCGCAGAACATTCCTCCCGCACACAGATCGGCGACCGGACCATCGAGGGTCGTGCGGGCTCGACACTCCTCTCCCCACACTGCGTCCGCGAGGACGCACGTGCCGACGCTCTCGGTCGCGCTCGGGAGCTTCTCGCTCGCGGCGTGGGTCTCGGGCGAGGTCGTCCCGCGCTGGGGCGCGGCGCTCGGGCTCCTCGGCGCCGCCTTGCTCGCGGGGGAGCGAGGCGCTCGTGGTCCCGACGATCGCGGGCGGCCCGGGGATCTTCTTCCAGCTCGCTGGCTTCCTCGCGTGGGTAGTGTTCCTGATCGCCGCGAGCGTGCGGATGCTGCGGGGGCGGTGAGCGCGGCGCGCGCTACGATGCGCCGTGCGCGTCGACTGCCCTCACGCGGATCGCTGCGCGGGGTGCCCCGCGATCCACGAGGACTACGCGGCGCAGCTCGAGGCCAAGGCCGCGCGGGTGGCGGGCGCGTTCGTGCGCTTCGATGCGCTCGCGCGCGTCGCTCGGGCTCCCGTCGCTCCGGCCGTCGAGCTCGAGGGCTACCGCACGCGCGCCAAGCTCGTCGTCGAGGGCGGACGGATCGGGCTCTATGCGCGGACCGGAGGCCACGAGGTCGTGGATCTCCCGGGCTGTCGCGTGCTCCCGCCGCCCCTCCTCGCGCTCGTCGCGCGCGTCCGCGCCGCCCTCGTCGAGGACTCCTCGCTCCGCCGCGCCCTCGTCGCGGTGGACGTGCGCGAGGTGCTCGCCGAGGAGGGGCCGGTCGCGATGGCGACCCTCGTGCTCGACGACGCGGCGCGCTTCGACGCGACCGCGCTCGCGGCGCGTCTCCGGCGCGAGCTGCCCGCGCTCCGCACCGTCGCGATCAGTCACCGCGCGCGCCGCTCGCCGCAGATCCTCGGGCGCGGCCTCGAGGTCGTGTCGGGCGACGCGGAGATCGACGAGCTCGTCCAGGCCCCGGGGGACCGAGTCGTCCGCGTGCCCGCGGTGCCCGGCGGCTTCGTGCAGGCGCACCGCGTGCAAGCCGCGCGGCTCCGCGCGCGGCTGGTCGAGCGCGTGCGCGAGGCCGGCGTCGCGATCGAAGGGGCCCGCGTGGTGGACGCGTACGCAGGCTCGGGCGCGCTCGGCCTCGGCCTCGCGGCGGCCGGCGCCGACGTGCTCGCGATCGACAGCCACGCGCCGTCGGTGGAGCGCGCGCGCGACGCGGCACGGCGCCAGGGCCTCGCCCTCGCGGCGGTGGCGGGGGACGCGGCTCCGGCGCTCGCCGATCTCGCGGCCCGCGGCGTGCGCGCGGATCTCGTCGTCCTCAACCCGCCGCGCCGCGGCGTCGCGCCCGAGGTCCGCCGCGCGGTCGCCGCGCTCGCGCCCCGCCTCGTCGCGTACGTGAGCTGCGATCCCGACACGCTCGCGCGCGACCTCGATCACCTCGCGCGGCTCGGCTGGGCCGCCCGCGGCGTCGAGCCCTTCGACCTGATCCCGTTGAGCCGCGAGGTCGAGACGCTCGCGATCCTCGCGCCCGCGCCGCCCGCGCCGCCGCGGGTCGTCCACCGCGAGGACGAGGCGGTCGTCGTCGTGAAGTCCGCGCACGAGCCCACGACGCCGCACCCCGAGTCCCCGACCTCGCTCCTCGCGCGCGTCCGCGCGGGGCTCGAGCTGCCGGACGCGACCGCGGTGCACCGGCTCGACGAGGGCACGAGCGGGCTCGTCCTCGTCGCGCGTTCGCCCACGCTCGTCCCGCGCTGGGCGGCGGCGCTCGCCGCGGGGCGCAAGACGTATTGCGCGCTCGTCCGCGGCGTCACGCGCGGGAAGGGCGTCGTCCGGCGCGCGCTCACCATCGACGGTGTCGCGGTGCCCGCGGTCACGCGCTACCGCCGCCTCGCGGTGATCGGCGGCCACTCGCTCCTCGCGGTCGTGCTCGAGACGGGGCGCACGCACCAGATCCGCCGGCACCTCGCGGGCCTCGGGCACCCCGTCCTCGGCGACGCGCGGCACGGCCACGCGCCCTCCAACCGGCACTTCGAGGAGCGGCTCGCGCTCGACCGCCCGTTCCTCCACGCGGCGCGGCTCGAGCTCGTGACGCCCACGGGCGCCGCGCTCGATCTCGCCGCGCCGCTCCCCGGCGAGCTCCGCCTCGTCCTCGACCGCCTCGGCGGCGTGCCCGAGCACGTGCGCATCCCCGGCGAGGCGCCGTGACGATCAGAGCGGCGGCCCGAGCCAGCCGTGCTCGTTCACCCACGCCGCGGACTCGCGCGCGAGCTGCGTCCGCGCCGCCTCGCTCAGGCCGGCGATGAAGGCCTTGCGCGTGCGCGGCCGGTACCCGCGGATCTGGGTGTCGGGCGTCGCGACGTAGAAGGCGATGATCTGCGACATCTGCGCCTCGGTGACGGTCTGGGGCAGCACGCCCATCCCGAGGTCGGTGTTCGCGGTCATCCAGAAGTCGTGCATGAGCAGCGGGCGCTCCTGCATGTACGCGGGCACCTCCATGCCGGCGGCGCGCGACTGCTGGACGAGGCTGTTCTGCTCGAGCTGGCGCTCGTAGACCTCGAACTGCGCCGAGTCGGTCGCGGGCGCGAGCGCCTCGACCCGGGAGAGGACCGTGGCCGGCGCGGCCTCGGCCGCCGCCTCCTCTCCGTCTTCACCTCCGCACCCCGCGCCGAGGGCGAGGAGGACGAGGCCATGACCGATGGGGACGAGCCGGTGGATTCGATGAGTCGTGATCATGTCGGGGGCCTTGGCAACCGCCGTACCGGGCCCGCTTCGAGGCGTCGCGCGCGTCGAGCCGCCGGATCGTCGACGACTCGTCGCCGTCCATCGGGGCCTCGTCAGCGCGGGCGTACCGCCGGCGAGAGGTATGGCTCGAGCGTGCGGCGCGCGGGGCGCGCGACGTGGGGCGAGAGCGCGTGCGCGATCAGCGACAGGTAGTGCTCGATGAGCGAGTCCACGCGGGCGCGCGGGTGGCTCAGCTCGGCCTCCGACAGCCAGAAGCGCGCGATCAGGGTGCAGAGGCCGACGATCCGCGCGATCGCCTCCTCGTCGAGCGTCCGTTCGAGCTCGCCGGCCTCGCGCAGGCGCTCGAGCGCCGCGGCGAGGCTCGCGCGCCGCGCCTTCTCGACGCTGCGGTAGCGCCGCGCGGTCTCGTCGGAGCCGCGGACGATCGTCGCGAGCGAGCGCGGGATGAACCGATACGCGTGCTGGTTCTCGAACACGCGCCGGTAGCGCTCGAGGAACGCCGCGAGGGTCTCGACCTGCTCGAGCGGACCGATCGTGGCGTCGTTCAGCTCGCGGAGCTCCTCCATCAGCGCCGCGACGAGCGCCTCCTTCTTCGGGAAGTGATAGGAGACGTTGCCCGGGCTGAGGCCGAGCTCGCGCGCGAGCTCCCGGATCGCCACGCCCTCGAGCCCGCGCTCGTTGAAGCGCGCGAGCGCGAGGGCGAGCACGC
Organism: Sandaracinaceae bacterium; assembly: GCA_041918555.1. GTDB lineage: Bacteria > Myxococcota_A > Polyangia > Polyangiales > Sandaracinaceae > JACKEC01. The sequence continues at coordinate 837 of JAYRVK010001350.1, read as the reverse complement.
GCTGGCGGGTCGTGAGGTCCATCTAGGACATCGTACTAGACAAGGGCTCTAGGACGGTGTACTAAAGTACGCATGACCACCTCCTCCACGGCTCCCGTGATCGCCCGCCGCGCCGGCGGCGTGGCCGGCCTGGCCTTCGCGTGCGGCGTGCTCCTCCAGAACGGCTACCTCTTGCAGGGCAACCCGATGCCCGGCTCGGAGCTCGACGTGATCGCGGCGTTCTATCGCGATCGCCCGGGCCACATCGCGGTGGCCGTCGGCTGGGTCGCCCTCAACGTCCCGCTCCTCTTGCTCTTCGCCTCGCACGTGGCGGATCGGTTCGCGCGGTCCACGTCGGTCGCCCCGTGGGGCCGCGCGGGCTTCGGCGCGGTCGTGCTGCTCTGCGGGGCGTTCCTCGTGACGACGCTGCTCCAGGCGGTGCTCGTCGCGCGGATCGACGCCCTCGAGTCGTCGCACCAGCTCGCGCTCGTGTGGGACCTCCACACGGCCGCGTTCGCGATGTCGGGGATCTCGCTCGCCGCCGCGCTCGGCAGCTTCTCGGTCGCCGCGTGGATCGCGGGCGAGGTCGTCCCGCGCTGGGCGGCCGGCGTCGGCGTGGCCGGCGCCCTGTCGCTCGCGGCGAGCGGCCTGCTGGTCGTCCCGACCGTCACCGGGGGCCCCGGCATCTTCTTCCAGCTCGCGGGCTTCCTCGCCTGGGTGGTCTTCCTGATCACCGCGAGCGTGCGCATGCTGCGCGGACGCTGAACGGGACCCGATCAGGAGTGCCGAACGTCGATCGAGGCCAGGCCGGCGCGCAGCGCCGGCCGTCGCGCGAGGGGGCCCCACGCGGAGCGTGGG
>JAYRVK010001349.1:0-3617 GCA_041918555.1 Sandaracinaceae bacterium | reverse complement strand
TCCCCCCCGCGCAGCACCCGCGCGTGCTCGCCGGAGGCTTCAACGCGGACGAGATCCTCCGGGCGCGCTGCGGTGGCTGCGGCAGCGCCGACGTGCTGGTCGTGGCGTTCCAGGCCAACGCCTCGATGGGCGGCGACTTCTACTACGACCTCGAGGTGCGCTGCCTGCGCTGCGGCGCGTACACGGGCGTCGCGTACGCGGACAACGACTGACCCGTCAGCGCGCGGGCTCGGCCCAGGCGTCCGACGCCGCGTCGTAGCTCCACACGCGCCGGCCCTCGCGGTCGCGCAGGCAGGTCGCGTCCGCCGAGTCGTCGCCGCGCTCCGCCGCGCCGCGCGGCCAGCCGGTGTCGGCTACCTCGCGGAGGTCGACGACACGCGGGTGCCGCCCGACGCGCCGCGCGACTTCACCTCGTCGCTGCCGCCGGGCGAGGGCTCGATCCGCTGGCGCCTCGACGTGCGGCGGCTCGATCCCGAGACGGCCACGCGCCGCGGCCTCGCGGAGCCCCTCGTGCGCGTCCCCGTCGCGTCGGGGCGGATCGCGCTCCCGTGATCACGGCTCGCGGCGCAGGATCGCCCCGTCGCTCCCCACGGCGAACACGCGCGCGCCGATCACGCGGACGTCACGCAGGTGCGCGCGCGAGCCGGTGATCTCCTCGCGCCACGCGGTGCCGTCGTAGTGCAGCACCGTGCCGCGCTCGCCGGCCGCGTAGACGTCCGAGCCCGAGCGGCCGTGCACCGCGTTCAGGCGCGCGTCGGTGCCGGTCTCCATCGCGCTCCACTCGACGCCGTCGAAGTGGAGCACCGTGCCGGCGGCGCCGACCGCGAACACGTCGTCGCGCGCCGTGCCCCACACCGCCAAGAGGTCCTCGGTCGCGCCACGCCGGCCGTCGCGCCACGCGCGGCCGTCCCAGTGCCAGCGCTGCCCGTCGTCTCCGACTGCGATCGCGTCGGTGCTCGAGCGGACCGCGATGCGCACGATCTGTCGCATGTCGGGGTGGCTCACGTCGACCCACGCGGCGCCGTCCCAGCGGTGGATCTCGCGGACGTTCGTCACCGCGAAGCGCGTCCCGTCGGCCGACGCGCCGAAGTGCGCGTGATAGCGGAGCCCAGGCGCCTCGCTCCACGCCGCGCCGTCCCAGATCCGGATCCGGTACTCGAAGGGGTTGCGGTCGCGCGCGATCAGGCGACCGCCACCGAGCGCGACGGCGTCGACGAGGCCTTGTCGGAGGTCCGGGAGGTCCGTCCACGCGGTGCCGTCGAAGTGCGCCGCGACGCGCGGGCCGACGAGGAACACGTCGCTCGCGCTCGCGCCGACCAGATCGTCGACGTCGTAGCTCTGCACGTCGCGCGAGAGGGTCCACGCGGCGCCGTCCCAGCGCTCCACCCGCCCGTCGTCGCGCGCGACGAACACGTCGGTCGGGCCCGCGCCCCACACGCGGCGCGAGGGGTCCTCGCGGACGCGCGCCCACGCGGCGCCGTCCCAATGGTAGAGGCCGCTTCGCGCGGCGACCCAGATGTCGTCGGCCGACGAGGCCCACACGTCCAGCGGGTCGGTCGCGCCGCGCGCGGGGAGGCTGCGCCAGCGCTGACCGTCGTAGAGGACGACATCGTCCACGTGGCCGAGCGCCACGGCCCCGCGCTCGCCGAAGAGCGCGAGGTGCTGGAGCCGCTCGCGCGTATCCGACACGTCGGTCCACGCCGTGCCGTCGAGCTGCCGGATCGCGCCGCGGCTCCCCACCGAGACGAGCCAGCCGTCCTCGGCGACGAACACGTCGCCGGGGAGGCCCATCCCCGCCTCGATCGGCGTCCAGCCGGCGTCGCCGCGCCGCCAGAGCCCCCCCCGATCGTTCCACGCGTAGACCGCCTCGCCCGCGCCCTCGATCGCGATCGGGCCGTGCGGGGTGTCGACGGCCTCCTCGCGCCAGCTCGTTCCGTCGAAGTGGAGGATCGTGCCGGTCCCCGACACGACGTACACGTCGTCGGACGCGCTCCCCCACGCAGCCCGGAACCGCGCGCCGGCGGGCGGCGGCGGGACCGGCCGCGCCGATCCGTCGAGCCAGCGCGCCTCGCTCCCGACGGCCAGGATCGCGTCGCCCCACGTCGACAACGAGACATGCTCGATACGACCTCCGGCCTCGGGGGGATCCTCGCCGTGGACCCGCGTCCACGCGGCGCCCTCGAGGCGCAGGATCGTGTCGCGCTCGCCGACCGCGAACGCACCCGTGGGATGGGCCCACACTCCGTACAGGTCCGCGCGGCCCGACGTGCCCGGCGCCCACGTCCCACCGACCAGGCGCGCCACGCGTCCGTCGTCGCCCACCGCGACGCCGAGGGTCCCCGCGCCCGCGACGGCGTTCGCGCTCGCGAGGGCGTCGGCGTGGCTCCCCGTGTGCGCGTAGGTCCGGCGTACGCCGTAGTAGACGCCCGCGACGTAGAGCGTGCCGCGGCTCCGCGCCCACAGCCCCCGCGGCGCACCCGCGGTCGGGGGCTGCGCCTCCCAGCTCCGCCCGTCGAAGCGCTCGAGCCCGCCGCCGAGCCCGGCGGCCCACACGTCGTCGGGGGCGAGCGCCGCGAGCGCGCGGAGCGGCTGCGCGAGCGCGTGCTCGACGACGGACCAGCCCGCGGCGTCGCGGTGCAGGAGCACGCCCCCCGAGCCGCCGGCCCACACGTCGCCGCCGCTCGTGCCCGACACCGCGAGCAGCGCGAGCTCGGTGGGCGAGGTCTCCGCGGTCCAGCGGGCGCCGTCCCAGCGCAGGATCGCGCCGCCGTCGCCGACCGCCCAGATCGCGTCGGCGCCCGCGCCCCAGATCGCGCGCAAGGTAACTTGCGTAGGCGAGTCGACCGACGCGGCGGCCGCGCCGTCGCAGCGGAGGATGCGGCCGCCGTCGCCGACCGCCCACACGTCGTCGGGCGCGCTGCCCCAGACCGCGCGGAGCGCGGGCGTCGCGACGGGCGCGAGGCGCTCCTCGGTCCACGCGCCGGTGTCGAAGCGCACGAGCGCGCCGTGCTCGCCGATCGCGACGACGTCGTCCGCGCTCCGACCGCGCACCTCCGTCAGATCGGGGAGACGCGGCCCCGCGATCTGCGTCCACGCGGCGCCGTCCCAGCGGATCGCGCCGTAGAGACCGATCGCGACCGCGAGGTCCTCGCCGGCGCCGTGGATCGCGCTCAGGCGGAGGTCGGACGGGATCGGGTGGTCCATCACCCGCGCGCCGTCGACGTGCAGCATCGTCCCGTCCGGGCCCTCGCGGAGGTGCACGCCCGCCGGCGTCGTCCACACCGCGCGCGCGCCGACCTCGTCGATCCCGGGGCTCGTCCAGCGGCCCGCGCGGCGCACCGCGAACCGAGGCGGTTCGTGGCCGACCACCGCGAGCTGGCCGCCGCCGGCCGAGAGGTCCGAGAGCCGCCCGAACGGCTCGCTCGCCGGGCGCCAGGTCCCGCCCTCGCGCCGCGCGACCTGGCCGGCGTCGGTGATGCCGTAGAGCTCGCCTTCGTCGGTCGAGACGATCTCGAGGAGCGAGATCCGCGCGTTCGTCCACTCGTGGCCGTCCCAGTGCGAGCTCTCGTAGGGGCTCCCGACCCAGACGTCGTCGGGGCCGCCCGCCCAGATCGAGT
>JAYRVK010001348.1:0-5682 GCA_041918555.1 Sandaracinaceae bacterium | reverse complement strand
CTTCGCGTGGGGCCCCCTCGACCGACGGCCGGCGCTGCGCGCCGGCCGGGCCGCGACTGATTCATCGACACCCCATGAGTCTCCGAGGGGGCTGCTCAATACCTTGACACGTACGGCTGGCGGGCGATAATCGGCGCCGACGCGGAATCCTTTGGATTTCTGCCCGGGAGATTCGATTGATGCCCTCCTTCTTCGCGACCGGCCGTGGCGCGCTCGCTCTCACCTTCGTCGTGCTCCTCGCGAGCGCGTGGGTCGCCCCCGAACGCGCGGCCGCGCAAGGTGAAGAGGCCGGCGCCCTGTCGCGCCCCCGCGATCCCGGCGGCTTCCAGGGCATGGACCTCCACCTCTTCCGTCCCGCGGTGGACAGCAAGGGCCACCTCTCGATCAACGGGACCGACATCCTCCCCCACCTCGGCATCAGCTTCGGCCTGCTGCTCGACGGCGGCTTCGGGATGGTCCCCGTCGACGCGTTCGTGAACGAGGCGGACTTCACGGCGGAAGAGGCGAACTACTGCAGCGGCCGCGACGACCTCCTGTGCGGCCGCCTCGTCGACACGCAGCTCACCGGCACGCTGCACTTCAACCTCGGCCTCGCGAACCTCCTCATCATCGGCCTGCAGATCCCCGTCTCGATCGGCTCGGGCGCGAACATCACGATCCCCGGCGTCTTCAACGACGTCGAGACGAACCGCTCGACCGGCCTCGACAACCAGAGCCTCGGCAACATCGCGCTCCACGGCAAGATCCGGATCCTGCGCGCCGAGCGCAACGACGGCTGGGGCCTCGGCGCGATCCTCCAGCTCGAGTTCCCGACCGGGCAGCCCCACTTCTTCGCGGGCGATCCGACCTTCGTGCTCTGGCCGCACGTCATCGGGGAGTGGCGCCCCGATCGGCACGTGCGGTTCAACCTCGACGTCGGCTACCGCCTCGTGGTGGGGCCCGGCGCGGCCTTCCCCGTCGGCGTGCGCACGCAGCCGGCGAGCCTCGGGATGATGAGCTCGCAGGCGACCAACCCCGTGGTCGCGACGCCGGGCTCGAACTTCGTCTACGACGACCAGCTCACGTTCGGCCTCGGCGCGAGCTTCCGCTTCGGTGACGCGCCGCTCGAGCTCGTGCTCGAGTCGTACGGCAACCTGATCATGAGCGGGATCGACGGCGGCGAGTTCGGCGCCGACGGCTCGCTCAACATCGAGGCGCTCCTCGGCCTCAAGATCTTCGTCGAGCGGAACAGCTACCTCGTGTTCGGCGGCGGCGGCGGCATCCCCACCAACGGCATCACCGCGGCGGACGTCCGCGGGATGCTCGGCTTCATCTTCGAGCCGTCGATCGGCGACCGCGACGGCGACGGTCTGCGCGACGACGTCGACCAGTGCCCCGACGAGCCGGAGGACTTCGACGGCTTCGCCGACGAGGACGGCTGCCCGGATCCGGACAACGATCGCGACGGCATCCTCGACGTCGACGACGAGTGCCCGATGGTCCCCGAGGATCGCGACGGCGACGCCGACGAGGACGGCTGCCCCGAGGGCAACGAGGGCGACCGCGACGGCGACGGAATCCTCGACAACGAGGACGAGTGCCCGGACGACCCGGAGGATCGCGACGGCTTCCAGGACGAGGACGGCTGCCCGGACCCCGACAACGATCAGGACGGCATCCTCGACACGGACGACCTCTGCCCGAACGACCCCGAGGATCGCGACGACTTCCAGGATCAGGACGGCTGCCCCGATCCCGACAACGATCAGGACCGCATCCTCGACACGGACGACAACTGCCCGAACGAGCCCGAGACCTACAACGGCACCGAGGACGAGGACGGCTGCCCCGACACCGGGAGCGTCATCATCGAGGAGAACTCGATCGTCATCCTCGAGAAGATCTACTTCGAGACGGACAGCGCCGAGATCCTCTCGCGCTCGTTCCCGATCATCGACGCGGTCGCCGCGACGCTGGTCGGCAACCCGCACATCACGCTCGTCGAGGTCCAGGGTCACGCCGACGAGCGATCGAGCGACGAGTACAACATCCGGCTGACGCGCGATCGCGCGGCGTCGGTCGTCGAGGCGCTCGTCCAGCGCGGCGTGTCGCGAGACCGCCTTCGCAGCGCGGGCTACGGCGAGCGCTGCCCGGTCGACCCGCGGCACAACCAGGAGGCCTGGGAGGCCAACCGGCGCGTCGAGTTCAAGATCATCCGGACCGAGGACGGGCCCACCGGGGTCGAGGTGGCGTGTCCCGCCGGACGAGAGTTGATGTCGAACTGACGTTTCTGAGAGACTCGGAGCCGGGCCGGCGGAAGAAGGGGCGAAAGGGCTCCGCCCGGCCCTGAGGATTCGTGGAGACACAAGCGTTCAAGGAAGTCCTCGAGGAAGCGATGCTCTCGCTGCCGCAGGACATGAAGGCGGTCCTGAGGATCGTTGAGGATCCCGACCTCGAGGACGAGCTTCGAACGCTCGCCGCGGGCTCGCTGATCCACGTGCTCGCGGCGACGAACGCGATCCCGGGAATGCGGGGCATCCTCGCGTACGTCGACGACGTCATCGTGATGCGGCTCGTCCTGGAGCGGCTGGTGGCGAAGGCGCCCGACGCGATGAGGCGGCACGCGGAGGACGAGCCGGAGCTCTTCGAGCCCCTCGCGGATCAGCTGAGCGCGATCCGCGCGTACCTCGGCGAGCTCCTCGGGGTGCTCGAGCACGCGGTGGACACGCTCCCCGAGCTGACGCACGAGGGCCACTCCCCGCGGGACTGCGCGCGCGATCCGGACGCGGCGACGTGGCTCTACGACGCGGTGCACGCCGCGCTCGTCGACGAGCTCGAGCTCGACGAGGACGACGTCGCGCGCGCGCTGCGGACCGTCGAGGAGATCCGCCGGCCGCTCGAGATGCGGCTCGCGCGATGATCCGGCGGGGAGCGCTCGTCGCGCTGGCGCTGCTCCTCTCGGGCTGCATCGACACCGAGCTCGGGCTCGACGCCACGGTGGACTCGTCGCGCGTCACGGTGGCCCCGGACGGGGTCGTCACCGCGCGCCTCGAGGTCACCTACCGCGTGGGCGAGCACGCCGAGGGCGATCGCCTGTTCCAGCCGAACGGGATCGAGCTGTACGTCGGCGACGGGTATGTCGCGCGCATGACGCCGACCGTGCCGCCGACCTTCGTGCAGCGCGTCTCGCCCGGCGAGAGCCGCTCGTCTCCGATCCTCGGCATGGACGTGATGCCCACCGATCCTCGCCGGCTGTGCGGGGCGACGGTGCGCGTCCTGTTTCGTTGGCTCGACGCGTCCACGCGGGAGATCGGGATGACGGAGGCGTCGACGAGCGACGTCACGTGCGAATGAGCCCATACTGAGCCACCGCGCGCATGTCCGAAAGCGAACGCTCCCAGCCCGATGCCGAGGTCGAGAGCTCCGAGCTCGCCGCGGGCCACGTGCTCGGCGGCCGCTATCGGATCGAGGGGCTGCTGGGAGGGGGGGGGATCGGCGCGGTCTACCGCGCGGTGCAGCTCCCCCTCGAGCGACCGGTCGCGATCAAGGTGCTGCACGACGACATGCTCTCGATGAAGGAGCTGCGCGCGCGCTTCGAGCGCGAGGCGCGGGTCCTCAGCGCGCTCACGCACCCGCACGTCGTGTCGATCTCGGACTACGGGATCGACGGGGATCGCCCCTTCCTCGTGATGGAGCTCCTCGAGGGGCGCACGCTCGAGGAGGTCCTGCGCGAAGGCGAGATGACCCCGGAGCTCGCGCTCCAGGTCACGCGCGAGATCCTCGAGGGGCTGGCCTTCGCGCACCAGAAGGGCGTGGCGCATCGCGATCTCAAGCCAGCGAACGTGTTCCTCCTGCGCGGCCGCGACGGAAGCGAGCACGTCAAGTTGCTCGACTTCGGGCTCGCGCGCGTCGTCGGGCCCAGCAAGGCCGCGTCGGACGACGAGGTCACGCTGACCAAGCGCGGCGTGGTGTTCGGGACGCCCGCGTACATGTCGCCGGAGCAGGCGTCGGGGACGCCCGCGGACGAGCGGTCGGACGTGTACTCGCTCGGCATCCTGCTCTTCGAGATGCTCGCGGGCCGGCGGCCGTTCGTCGGCGAGACCCGCGCCGAGGTCCTGCGCGGGCACCTCGCCGATCCGCTCCCGCGGCTCGCGTCGGTGCGCCCCGAGCTCCGCGCCCACGAGGACCTCGTCGAGCTGCTCGACGTCGCGACCGCGAAGTCGCCGGCCGATCGCTGGGCGGACGGCGCCGCGATGCTCGAGGCGCTCGAGGACCTGCCGGCGCGACCGGCGTGGGTGGTCGATCCGTCCGAGGTGAGCGTCGCGGCGACCCAGGTCTCCATCAAGCCGCCGCCCCTGGACCGCGGCCGCATCGGCGTGGGCCTGGGCGTCGGCGCGGGGGCCGTCGCCGCGATCGGGATGGTCGCGCTCGCGGTCGTCTGGGGGATCGACGAGCCGCCGCCGGCGCCGGCGCCCGTCGAGCCGCCGGTCGAGGCGCCGACCGAGCCGCCGCCGAGCGCCGGCGCGCGGCCGGCCGCCCGCGATCCCTGGCAGGGCGAGATCCCCGAGCCCCTGCTCCCGTTCCACGCGATGGTCGAGGACGGCTACGTCTTCGAGGAGCGGCGCGAGATCGGCGCGCTCTACGCGCTCGCGCGCGCGATGCCGGAGGATCCACGGCCCCTCTTGCTGCTCGGCCACCTCTTCGTCGGGCGTGAGTGGTACACGTCGGCGATCACCCGCTACGAGCGCGCGATCGCGCTCGACGAGTCGGTCCGAGGCGATCCGCACCTGCTCCCGAGCCTGACGTTCATGGCGGCGCGCGACTCGGTCGGCGATCGCGCGGCAGAGGTGATCGAGCGCGTCTACGGGGCCGAGGCGCTCGACGCGGTCGAGGTCGCGATCGACGAGCACCAGGGCCAGCCCCTCACGCAGCTGCGCTTCGTCAACCTCCGCGAGCGCCTGCGGGCGCGCCAGTGAGCGCGGCGCGCGCCTGAAACTTGGGCCCCCGATCCGGGCCGGCTAGCGTCGGGCGGTGCGCGCTGCGCTCGCGGTCGTGGTCGTCTCGGTGCTGTCGTTCGTCCCCGCGTCGGCCTGGGCCTGGACCGAGGCCTCGGTGCGGAGCGTCCACGCCGAGGTGCGTGTCGACCGCGACGCGCGGGCCCACGTCCACGTGACGGCGACGGTGCGCGTCCACGGGGGCTGGCTCGAGGGGCTCGAGATCGCCGGGCTCGATCCCGACCTCGTCCTCGACGAGACCTACGAGCCCTGGGCCGAGGGCGGCGACGGCGAGACCTACACGCCGAGCGTGTCGAGCGCGCACGGCGACCGCGTGCACGTCTCGTTTCGAGGGCGCTCCCCCCGGCGCGGCGACGTGCGGATCGGGTTCGCCTACCACACCTCGCTCGCTCACCGCGCGACCGAGCCCGTCGAGGACGAGGACCGCGTCCGCGTGAGCTGGACGCTCCCCGGCTGGCGCGCGGGGCTCGACGGCGTGCAGATCGATCTGGTGCTGCCTCCGGGCTCGGTGGTCGGCCCGCGCGACGCGGAGCAGGGCGCCGAGCTCTCGCTCGACGTGGAGGAGCTCGCCGACCGCACGGTCTTCCACTTCTGGCGCGCGCACCTCCCGCGCACGATGGCCTGGACCGTGCGGGGGGACGTCCCGGCCGACGCGATGGATCCGGGCCTGCGCGGCGCGCCGGTCGTG
>JAYRVK010001347.1:0-5632 GCA_041918555.1 Sandaracinaceae bacterium | reverse complement strand
TCCTCCTCGCGCTCGGGCTCGACACGCTGGCCACGCTCGGCGGGGGGCTCGAGGTGCGCGCGAACCGCCTGCTCCCGACCTGCGCTGCGGAGGCGCTCGACGCCCGCCTGCGCGCGGCGGGGTTCGACGGACGCACCTCGATCGCGGCGAACGACGACGCCGGGACCTGCCCCTGACGGCGCGCGCGCTCCGCTGGCATCATGGGGGGATGAAGCACTCCCTCGCCGCCGCCGTCCTGTCCGCCGTGCTCCTCGCGGCGCTGCCCGCGCGCGCGGGCTACGACCGCACCTTCGAGGCGGGGAGCCTCGTGATCCCGATGGACCTCGCCTACCAGGACCACGGGATGCTCCAGGCGTACGGCCTCGTCTTCCAGCTCCTGCGGCAGGGCGTCACGGTCTACTGGGTCATCGACCCCGACAAGACGTGGCACCACGCGCCGTGCGACACGCCCGGCGACGAGTGCGCGTGGGACTGCGCGGAGGAGGGCTCGGGCGTGCGCTGCCCCTACCCGACCGCGAGCCCCGACTTCTTCGTCGGCGCCACCGTGCTCTGGGACGGCTCCGGCGCGATGACGCCGGGCGCGGTGATCGCGTCGCACGGCTATCGCGGCGGGCCGTTCGTGATCGACGCGGCCGACGCCGACGCGGCGCGCCCGATCCTCGACGCGTGGAACGACCCGAGCCGCTGGGACGCGTCGCCCTGGGCGCGGCGCACGGTGATGGAGGTCGTCACGGTGCACGAGACCACCGCGGCCTTCGAGGGCCACGTGCGCAAGGAGATGATCGCGGCGCCCACGATCGCCGTGTTCTCCGACGGCAACGAGGACATCGCGACGGGCTACCTGCGCGCGGCGGGGATCCCACAGTCGAGCGGCGCCGAGTTCCCGGCCGCGCGCTGCGGCATGGGCGCGTGCGGTCCCGGCACCGCGAACCCCGACATGCTCACCGTGGAGAGCATCATGGGCGAGATGGGCACGTGCGACGCGCCCGACCGCGACCACCGCAACGGCTCCCTCTTCACGGCCGACGGCGTGCCCGCGTACTGCCAGATCATGAGCATGCACTGGGGCGTGAACGACCGAGAGACCGTGCGCTGCGACGGAGGCGACTGCCCCGCGACGATGGCCGAGTGCGCGGGCGAGACGTTCACCTACCACGGCCACGAGGTGGTCGCGGAGGTGCGGCAGTTCCTCCAGTTCCCGACGCACTTCTTCGCCGAGTGCCAGGCGGTGAACGCCTACGAGAACACCGTCCCGAACCCCGCGTGGCCGTTCCTCGACGACGACGAGCGCCTGGGGCACTTCCTCACCACGATCGGCACGCCGCCGGCGTGCCCGTGCACCGACGGCGACTTCGAGTGCGTCGCGGGCGGCTGCGGCGGGACGGACTGCTGCCTCCCGCGCGACGTCCGCGAGCAGGGCGCGGGCTTCCTCATCGCGGCGCAGCCCGACTCCGCGACGCTCCAGGTCCTGAGCCCCGAGGTCCCCTACAACCAGCTGGACGGCGCGTTCGAGACGACGGGCGGCAGCGAGCCCGCGTACAACCTCAGCGACTACCTCGGGACGCGCTACATCGGCGACGCGGACGTCACGTTCATCACGGGCCCCGACGGCCCGGGCGATCAGGACGTGTGGATGACGGGCTACGTCGACGGCGTCTGCGACATCCGCTTCGACGAGTTCATGCGCCCGGGGATGTGCACGCTCGGCAAGGTCAGCTACCTCGGCGGCCACCGCTACGGCACGGGCCTGCCCATCTCGCGCAACGGCGACACGCAGGGCACGCGGCTCTTCCTCAACGCCCTCTTCGAGGCCGACTGTGTGACCACCGCGGGGCAGCCGCAGCTCACCTTCGGGCTCACCGGCCCCGCCGGCGTGAGCTCCGAGGCGCTGCCCTCCGAGCAGGTGTACACGGCCTCGTTCGCCAACGCGGGGACGGGCGCCGCGCTCGACGCGACGCTCGCGATCACGGCCCCGGACGGCGTGGAGATCGCCGCGAGCGACGCGGGCGGGACCACCACGGGGAGCACCGTCGAGTGGCCGGTCGGCTCGATCGGGCCGGTCTCGAGCGCCGCGCCGCCCGCGAGCGGCGGGCGCGGGATCACCCTGCGCTTCACCGCGGACGGTGAATACATACTGCAATCGACGTTGACGTACCGCGTCGGGGTCAGCACGTTCGTGCTCAGCGCGACGCACACGGTCACCGTGGCGCCCGGCGCGGGCATGCGCGACGCGGGTCCCGGCGGGGCCGACGGCGGCGGGATCGGCGTCGACGGGGGTGGGATCGGCGCGATGGACGCGGGCCCGGGCGGCGGCGGCGGCGACGGCTGCGGCTGCCGCGCGAGCGGCGGCGATGCCGGCGGCGGGCTCGTGCTGGCCGTGATCGCGCTGATTGCATGGCGGCGACGCCGACGCTGAGGGCAGGTGCCACCTGCATTCGATCGAGCGTGATCGAGTCCCGGCTCGTGCCGAAAGGAGAGAAGAGCAGAAGGGAGGAAGGGTGTTCATGCGCCGGACGAGCGGCTCGAACGCGGTCCTCCCTTCTCGACTTCTGTCCTTCCCACCTTTCGGCTACCGCTGGGAGGCGAGGAGGTCGGTCGACGGGGAGAGCGTGTCGTTCCCGGGATCAGACGAGCGAGCGGATCGCGGTGAGAAGCGCCTCGAAGAGCGCCCGATCGCGCCCGAGCGGGGCCACCGTGCGCGCGTCGAGGAGCAATTCGTCTTGCTTGATGCGCGCGACCACACGCGGGGTGCCGCGGAGCAGCGCGGCGTGCAGGGCAGTCGGAGAGGGCGCGCGGATCGCCAGCGCCACCGAGGGCCAGCGCCGGCCCGGCAGCGAGCCGCCGCCGATCGCGCCGCCGACCTCGAGCACGCGCGCCTCGACCTCCGGGGGCAGCGCCGCGCGCCAGCCCTCGACGACCGCGCGGAGCCCCTCGAGCGGCGCCTCGATCATCGCGCGCACGGGGACCGCCTCGCCGAGGAGCCAGTCGTCGAGCGTCCCCTCGAGCGCGGCGAGCGTGACCTTGTCGGCGCGGAGCGCGCGCGCGAGCGGCTCGCGCGCGAGGCGCTCCACGAGCTCGCGCCGGCCGAGCACGATCCCCGCTTGCGGCCCGCCGAGGAGCTTGTCGCCGCTGAAGCACACGAGGTCCGCGCCGGCCTCGATCGCCTCGCGCACGGACGGCTCGTCCTGCCACGGCTCGAGCGCCCCCGAGCCGAGATCGGCGATCAACAGCGGGGCGAGGCCCGCGAGCGCGGCGATCGAGGGCATCGCGGTGAAGCCGATCTGGCGGAAATTCGACGCGTGGACCCAGAGGATCGCGCGCGTCGTCTCGTCGATCGCGCGCTCGAAGTCGGCCCGGCGCGTGCGGTTCGTGGTGCCGACCTCGACGAGCCCGGCTCCCGACGCCTCGAGGATCTCCGGGATGCGGAAGCCGCCACCGATCTCGACGAGCTGGCCGCGGCTCACGATCACGCGGCCACCCCTCGCGAACGCGGCGAGCGCGAGCATCACCGCGGCCGCGCCGTTGTTGACGACGAGCGCTGCCTCCGCGCCGGTCAGCGCGCACAGGCGATCCTCGACGCCGGCGCCGCGGCCGCCGCGCTTGCCCGTCGCGCCGTCGAGCTCGGTCAGCGCGTAGCCGCTCGCCACGATCGCCGCCTCGATCGCGCGGGCGCTCCACGGCGCGCGCCCGAGGTTCGTGTGGAGGACCACGCCCGTCGCGTTGATCACGGGCTCGACCCGGACGCCCAGCCGCTCCGCGACGCGCGCCTCGAGCACCTCGAGCGACGACACGCCCTCGTCGAGCGCGCGCGCGCGCGCCTCGGCGACGACCGCGCGCGCCGCGCGGCTCACCCGGGCCGCGCCGTGGCGCCGGCTGAGCGCCTCGGTGATCAACCGATCGACGGCGGGGAGCTGGCGGCGCGGGTCGTCGTTCATCGAGGAGAGTGTTGGCGGAGGCGCACGGGAATCGAACCCGCACGGGACAGCATCCTGCCCCACACCGGTTTTGAAGACCGGGGACCGCACCAGCGAGTCGAGCGCCTCCGCGTTGGCGCGAGTAGAGCGCACGCCGCGCTCGCGCGCCAGCGAGGGTCGCATGGTATGCCAGGGGCGCGATGATCGTGGGCACCGCCGGGCACGTGAACCACGGCAAGACGACGCTCGTCGAGGCGCTGACCGGGGTCAACTGCGATCGGCTCGCCGAGGAGCAGGCGCGCGGGATGACCATCGAGCTCGGCTTCGCGCCGTGGACCTTGCCCGACGGGCGGCGCGTGTCGGTGATCGACGTGCCGGGGCACTCGCGCTTCGCGCGGACGATGGCCGCGGGCGCGCTGGGGATGGACGCGGCCGTGCTGGTGGTCGCCGCCGACGAGGGCTGGATGCCGCAGACCCACGAGCACGCGGCGACGTTGCGCGTCCTCGGCGTGCGGCGCGTGGTGGTGGCGCTCACGCGGATCGATCGCGCGGTCGACCCGGACACGAGCGTGCGCTTCGTGCGCGAGAAGCTCGACGCGACGTGCTTCGCGAGCGCGCCGATCGTGCGCGTGTGCGCGCCTCGCGCCGAGGGGCTCGCAGAGCTCGCCGCGCGCGTGGCCGCGCTCCCCGACGAGGGCGCGGCGGAGCGCGCGCTGCCGTTCGTGCTGCCGGTCGATCGCGTGTTCACCCGGAAGGGCCACGGCACGGTGGTCACCGGCTCGCTCGTGCGCGGGACGCTCCGCGTGGGGGATCGGGTCGGGGTGCACCCCTCGGGGCACGTCGCGCGGGTGCGGGCGCTCCACGTCCACGGCGAGGCCGTCGAGCGCGCCGAGGCGCGGACGCGCGTCGCGCTGAACCTCGCCGACGCGGGGCCCGAAGACGTGCCGCGCGGCAGCCTGCTGGGCGCGCCGGGCCAGGTGCTCGCGGGCCGCGCGTTCGACGCGGAGCTCGATTGGCTGGCGCACAACCAAGAGGCGCTCGCGCGCGCGCGCTCGCTCGGCTTCGGCCAGGGACCCTCCCGCGCCGTCGCCAACGTGGTTTGCGATCCTCCAGTCCGTCCTGGTCACCTCGGCGTCGGGCGGGTCCACCTCGACCGGGACGTCGCGCTCGTAGGGGGCCTGCGCTTCGTCCTGCGCGGCGCCGCGAACCGCAGGCACGGCGCGGTCGTGGGGGGCGGGCGGATCGTGGACGCGGCCCCGCCCAAGCGTCGATCGCACGGGGTGCGCGTCCGGCTCGCGGCGGCGCCCTCGATCGAGGTCTTGCTGGACGAGGCGGGGACACGCGGCGTCGAGACGAGGGACGTGGGCGCGCGGCTCGGGCTCGCGCCGCTGCCCGAAGGACCGCGCCGCTTCTCCACGGCCGCGCTCGAGCGGAGCGCGCGCGCGATCGTCGAGCTCGTCGGCGCGCACGTCGGCGCGGATCCGAGCGCGGCGGGTCTCCCGATCGAGGCGCTCTCGCGCACGGCGATCCGCGACGCCGCGATCGCGCACGCGCTCGAGGCCGGCGTGCTGGCGAAGGACGGGCCCGTGCTCCGGCCTCGCGCGCACCGACGCGACGCGACCCCGCTCGAAGCGCTCGCCGCCCGCGCGCTCGCCGCGATCCGCGCCGCGGGCCTCGCCGGACCGAAGGACGGCGAGCTCGCCGCGGCGCTCGGCGCC